>NZ_KI914941.1:6495-30140 GCF_000520575.1 Arthrobacter sp. I3 | reverse complement strand
CCCGCCGAACCGTCCGGGAACAGGAACGGCCGGGTCACGGACGCGTCCACCTCGGCGAGGCCGGCCACGGGGCCGCTGTAGAGCACCTCGCCGCCGCCTTCACCGGCGCGGGGACCGACATCCACCAGCCAATCGGCGCGGCGGACGATGTCCATGTTGTGCTCCACCACAAACACCGAGTTGCCGGAAGACTTGAGCTGGTCCAGGACTGCGAGGAGGGGCTCGGCGTCGGCGGGGTGCAGGCCGGCGGAGGGCTCGTCCAGCACGTAGATCACGCCGAACAGCCCGGAGCGGAGCTGGGTGGCGATCCGGAGCCGTTGCATTTCGCCGGGGGAGAGCGTGGGCGTGGACCGGCCCAGCGCCAGGTAGCCCAGGCCGAGGTCCAGCAGCACCGTGACGCGCTGCAGGAGGTCGCGGGTGATGGCGACGGCCACCTCGTTGCCCTCGCCGGAGGACTGCTTCCGGGACGCGGTCCGGGCCTCCGTGAGTTCCGTGGTGGGGCGGATGATGTCCGCCAGCTCGGTCATGGGGACGGCGTTGAGTTCGGCGATGGTGTGCCCGGCGAAGGTGACGGCGAGCGCGGCCGGGGTCAGGCCGCTGCCGCTGCAGACCGGGCACGGGCCGGTTTCCATGAAGCGCAGCACCTTCTCGCGCATGGTGGTGCTCTTGGAATCGGTGAGAGTATGCAGCACATAGCTCTTGGCGCTCCAGAACCGGCCCTTGTACGGCTTGGCCACGCGGTCGCGCTGGGGCGTCACCTCCACCACGGGCTGTTCCTCGGTGAACAGGATCCAGTCGCGGTCCTTTTTGGGCAGCTTCCGCCAGGGGGTGTCGACGTCGTGGCCCAGGTGGGTCAGGATGTCGCGCAGGTTCTTGCCCTGCCAGGCCCCGGGCCAGGCGGCGATGGCGCCGTCGCGGATGCTCAGCGCGGTGTCCGGGACCAGGGAGGACTCGGTGACGGTGTGCGCGATGCCGAGTCCGTGGCATTCGGGGCACGCGCCGGCGGCCGTGTTCGGCGAAAAAGCGTCCGAGTCCAGCGCGGCGGCGCCGTCGGGGTAGCTGCCGGCGCGGGAGAAGAGCATGCGCAGCGAGTTGGACAGCGTGGTGAGGGTGCCCACCGTGGAGCGCGA
Organism: Arthrobacter sp. I3; assembly: GCF_000520575.1. Taxonomy (NCBI): domain Bacteria; kingdom Bacillati; phylum Actinomycetota; class Actinomycetes; order Micrococcales; family Micrococcaceae; genus Arthrobacter; species Arthrobacter sp. I3. Next base: position 29,010 of record NZ_KI914941.1, on the reverse strand, counting down.
ACTCGGCGTGCCGCGGCGCTGCTGGAGCGCGACGGCGGGCGGCAGCCCGGTGATCATTTCCACCTTGGGGTTGTGCCCCTGCTGGATGAGCCGGCGGGCGTAAGGTGCCACGGATTCAAAGTAGCGGCGCTGCGCCTCGGCATAGATGGTGCCGAACGCGAGGGAGGACTTGCCGGAGCCTGAGACGCCGGTGAAGGCGACAATTGCATCGCGGGGCACGTCTACGTCCACGTTGCGCAGGTTGTTCTCGCGGGCGCCGCGCACCCGGACAAAACCGTCCGACGGATTGCCGGGACCGGGATCAGGAATGAGGTCCCGGCCGGCCGGGCGCGGCAAATGGGAAGCATGCTGTTTACTTTGCATTGGTTCGACTCTATCCGCTCCGGGGAGCCCCGGGCATATCCTTACCGGATGGAAACACACGACGGCGATGCCCAGTTGACCGCGGAAGAGCCGGAAGAACCGGAAGAGCCGGAAGCCGGCGAACCCCTCCCGCTCCCGGTCGCCGAGCTGCACCTGCACATCGAGGGAACGCTGGAACCGGAGCTGATCTTCGCGCTGGCGGAACGCAACGGGATCGCACTGCCCTATGCGGACCTGGACGAGTTGCGCTCGCGCTACGAGTTCACTGACCTGCAGTCCTTTTTGGACCTGTACTACGCCAACATGGCCGTGCTGCAGACGGAGCAGGACTTCGCCGACATGACCCGCGCCTACCTGGCCCGGGCGGCGCTCGCCGGGGTCCGGCACGCCGAGATCATGCTGGACCCGCAGGCCCACCTGTCCCGCGGGATACCGCTGGAGACGTGCGTCAACGGCGTGGCCTCGGTGCTGGCGGGATCCCGCGAAGAGTTCGGCATCTCCACCCTCCTGATCGCGGCCTTCCTGCGCGACCTCACCGAGGACTCCGCCCTCGAGGTGCTGGAGCAGCTGCTCGCCATGGACGCCCCGATCGCCGGCATCGGGCTCGATTCCGCCGAGGTGGGCAACCCGCCGGCCAAGTTCGAGCGGCTCTTCGCCCGGGCCAAGGACGCCGGCCTGCACCGGATCGCGCATGCCGGCGAGGAGGGCCCGCCGTCGTACATCATCGACGCGCTGGACCTCCTCGACGTGGAGCGGATCGATCACGGCATCCGCTGCATGGAGGACCCGGAGCTCGTGGAACGGCTCGTGGACGAGCTCATGCCACTGACCGTTTGCCCGCTGTCCAACGTCAGGCTCCGCGCGGTGGACACCCTGGCCGAGCACCCGTTGCCGTCGATGCTCGCGGCGGGTCTGAACGTCTGCGTGAACTCGGACGACCCGGCGTATTTCGGCGGGTACGTGGACGACAACTTCGCGCAGCTGAAATCGGTGATCGGCCTGTCTGAGTTCGACTGCGTCCGGATGGCTGCGAACTCGATCCGGTCCTCCTTCGCGAGCGAGGAACGCAAGGCCGAGCTGCTGGCCGAGCTCGCCGCGTCCGGACACTAACCACCCAAGCAACGCGGGGTCACTACGCGCCCATCCGGAGGCCCCGGACGGGCCGTAAGCGACCCCGCGTCGGCTGTCGAACGCAGCCTTAGACGTCGATCGAGTCCATGTGCGGGTATCGCGCTCCGGCGGCCGCCCCGGCCGGAGCCAGTTCGTCCAGGCGGGTCAGGTCCTCGGCGGAGAGTTCGACGTCGGCAGCGCCCAGGTTTTCCCGCAGGCGGTTGACCTTCTTGGTGCCGGGGATGGGAACGATGTGCTCGCCCTGGGCCAGCAGCCAGGCCAGCGCCAGTTGCCCCGGGGTGCAGCCCTTCGCGTCCGCCAACTCCTTGACCCGGTCCACGAGTTGCAGGTTGCGGTCAAAGTTCTCGCCCTGGAAACGCGGGGAGTGCCGGCGGAAATCGTCTGCGGCAAAGTCCTCGGGGCTGCGGAACTGGCCGGTGAGGAAGCCGCGGCCCAGCGGGCTGTAAGGGACAAAGCCGATGCCCAGTTCCGCGAGGACCGGGAAGACCTTGGTTTCCGGCTCGCGTTCCCACAGCGAGTATTCGGTCTGCAGGGCCGTGATGGGGTGCACGGCATGGGCCCGGCGAACGGTGTCGGCGCTGGCCTCGGACAGGCCAAGGTGCCGGACTTTGCCGGCCTGCACCAGCTCAGCCATGGCCCCGACGGTTTCCTCGATCGGGACGGTCTTGTCCACCCGGTGCTGGTAGTACAGGTCGATGTGGTCCACGCCCAGCCGCTGCAGGCTTGCGTCGCAGGCGGCGCGCACGTAGTCGGGGGAGCCGTTGATGCCCACCCAGGATCCGTCAGGCCGGCGTTCGTTGCCGAATTTGGTGGCCAGGACGACGTCGTCGCGCCGGCCGCCGATGGCACGGCCCACAAGCTCTTCGTTCGTGAACGGGCCGTACATATCGGCGGTGTCGAGCAGGCTTCCGCCGGCGTCGAGAAAAGCCTTGATGGTGGCGATGGACTCGTTTTCCTCGCCGTGGCCGTAGAACTCGCTCATGCCCATGCAGCCCAAACCCAGGGCCGAGACGGTGAGCGAACCAAGCGTACGGGTTTCCATGGATAATCTCCTCAAAGACAAATGGTGGGGCACCCGATCCGGCACCTGACCCGGCGCATGTTCGGGCGGCGGGACGGCGCGCAGTGGGCAGACCGCAACTCTAGGCCCATCTCGCGGGGGACACAACGGAGCGCAGGGGACACAACGGGAGGGCGTTGCCGTTTCCGCCAGAGTCCACTGCACCGGCGGAAGCGGTTCACCCTTGCCGGGGGATGCGCCGGGCGGTGCCGCGCGGCAAAGTGCAGATATGACGAAGACTCGTGAGCGGCGCAAGGGCTGGCTGCGCCAGGCGATGCCTGGGCTGGACGTCGTCGCCGCGTACCAGAAGGACTGGTTCGGCAAGGACATCATCTCCGGGATCGTCCTGACGACGTTGCTTGTTCCCCAAGGGATGGCCTATGCCGAGCTGGCAGGACTGCCCCCGATTACCGGGCTGTACACCAGCATCCTCTGCCTGCTCGCTTATGCGGTATTCGGCCCGTCCCGCATTCTCGTCCTGGGGCCGGACTCTGCGCTGGGGCCCATGATCGCGGCGACGGTTCTGCCCCTGGTCGCGTCCGACGGCGACCCGCAGAAGGCGATCGCGCTCGCATCGATGCTTGCCCTCATGGTCGGCGCCATCATGGTCCTCGCATCCGTGGCCAAGCTCGGCTTCATCGCCGACCTGATCTCCAAGCCGACCATGATCGGCTACATGAACGGCCTCGCGATCACCATCCTGGTGGGTCAGCTCCCGAAGCTCTTCGGGTTCAAGGTGGAAAGCGAAAACTTCATTGGTGACCTGGTCGGATTCGTCGAGGGAGTGGCCAATGGCGAGACGGTGGTCGCCGCCGCGGCGGTCGGCATCGGCGGGATTGTGCTGATCCTTGCCCTGCAACGGTGGCTGCCCAAGGTCCCTGCGGTGCTCGTCATGGTGGTCCTCGCGATCGCGGCCGCGGTGGTCTTCGACCTGGCAGCCAAGGGCGTCTCGCTGGTCGGGGAACTGCCACAGGGCTTCCCGCCGTTCACCATTCCCCAGGTGGACGTCGCGGACCTGGGACTGATGTTCGCCGGTGCCCTGGGTATTGCGCTGGTGTCGCTGACGGACACGATCTCGACGTCGACGGCGTTCGCCGCACGCACAGGGCAGGAAATCCGCGGCAACCAAGAGATGATCGGGATCGGCGCCGCGAACCTGGCCGCGGGCCTCTTCCAAGGCTTCCCGGTCAGCACCAGCGGATCCCGGACCGCCGTCGCGGAACGTTCCGGCTCGAAGACCCAGCTCACGGGCGTGACGGGCGCCGTGCTGATCCTCCTCATGCTCGTGCTGTTGCCGGGGCTGTTCCGGAACCTGCCACAGCCGGCCCTGGCGGCAGTGGTGATGACGGCGTCGATCTCCCTCGCCGACATTCCGGGAACGGTGCGTCTCTGGCACCAGCGGCGCACCGAGTTCTATCTGTGCATGGCCGCCTTCCTTGGAGTGGCGCTCCTGGGCGTGCTGCCCGGCATCGGCATCGCGGTGGGACTGTCCATCCTGAACATCTTCCGCCGGGCCTGGTGGCCGTATGAGACCGTGATCGGGCGGGTGCCCGGCTATGAGGGGTTTCACGACATCCGCGTCCACCCGGACGCGAAGCACCTGCCCGGCCTGGTGATCTACCGGTGGGACGCCCCGTTGTTCTTCGCCAACGTCCGGCCGTTCCGCGACAACATCCGGCACCTGGCACGAACGGAACCCAAACCGCGGTGGATCGTCATCGCGGCCGAGCCGATCACGGACGTGGACACCACCGCCGCGGACGTCTTGCTCGATCTGGACGTCGAACTGAACGCGCAGGGTATCTCCCTGGTGTTCGCCGAGGTCAAGCACAGGACCCGGGAGAAGATCGAAAAGTACGGATTGACCCGAGAAATCGAGCCGGAGCATTTCTATCCCACCACCGAAGCAGCGGTAGCCGCCTACATGGCCCAAACCGGCGCCCAATGGAGCGCAGAGGACTGACCTCTGGTTTTCTACTCGCGGGTAGGGCCGAGTTGGTCCTTCGCGCCCCCCGCTCTGGCCTGTCATAGTGGGTCACGACACACAGAGTTAACCGGATCCGCTCGCAAAAACTAACATTTCCTTGGCAAAATGCAGGTGGATCAATTGCTTCTAAAGGAGACCCATGGGCGCGAACACCGCGGAAAACACCAACCTTCGGCTCAAGGCCGTGCTGGATGTTCTGGCAGAGGAGGTATGGACGGGCGAGAAGCTGAACGCCGGAGCCGTGCTGGGCGAGGCAATCGCACGGGTGCCCCTCAACGACCACGAACGCGAACTGCTCAGCGGCGGCATTCCCCGCGGCCACAAGACGCTGACCACCGCCACGGCCAAGCTGGTCAAGGCCGGCTGGCTGGTTAAGGGCCGCTCCGGCTGGTCCATCACCGACGACGGCCAGCGCGCCACGGTGGCCTTCGCCGATCCTGCCGCCTTCGCTGCAGCGCTCGACGCCGGCACTCCCGTTCCGGCGGGCACGCCGCTGCCGACTGCTCCGGTGGCAAAGCCGGAGAAGGCAGCAAAGACAGCAGCCACGCCGGCCGCCGCGGCCGAGGAGACGCCGTCGACAACATCCAAGGTTGCCGGCAAGGCCGCCAAGCTCATCGAGGAGGCTGTGGCCCCGGTGGCCAAGGCGGTGCGCAAGCGCAAGCCCGCGGCGAAGGCTGCACAGCCCGCAGCAGCTCCGGCAGCAGCCCCGGCGGCGGCGGCCTCGGCTGTCAGCGTCGACACCATCGAACAGCCGGACGCCGTCGCGGTTGCCGGCGACTTCAGCATTCTGCTGGGCGCGCCCGCCAACTGGGCGCCGCAGTACGACGAAGTCCAGATGGAACTTGACCAGGTGGATCAGCTCTGGAAGATTGCCGCGGACATTCCTGCCGGCTTCTACTCGTTCAAGATCGCCCTGAACCGGTCCTGGGACGAAAACTACGGTGCGTTTGGCGTCTTCGACGGACCCAACCACGAAGTCCACCACGGCGGCGGCCTCCTGGTCATCCAGTACGATCACCGCACCCGGGACATCGTCCAGCCGTAGCCCCGACGCGCAACCGTCCTGCCGACGCGCAAATGACCCTGGATACCCGAAATTCGGGTGTCGCAGGGTCATTTGCGTGTCGCGGGCGGGTTTGCGCATCTTGAGCCTGCCCCGCCTGACCCTGCCCAGGGACGGCCGGCCGCCCTAGCATTGCCTCATGGAGACCGTCGAGGTTGCGGGCCTGCGGATCCGGTACCGGCGTGCGGGCCAGGGGCCGCCGCTGGTCCTGCTGCACGGCGCCTACGAAGACAGCCGCATCTGGCGGCGGCAGCTCGAGGATTTGTCGGCTGACTTCACGGTTTTCGCCTGGGATGCACCCGGGTGCGGCGGCTCGGACGATCCGCCGCCGGACTTCACCGGACAGGACCTCGGCGACGCCCTGGCAGGTTTTCTGCGGGAAGCGGTTCCCGGCCGGCCGCACGTCCTCGGGCTGTCCATGGGCTCCGGCATTGCACTGGAGCTCTACCGGGCACACCCGTCAGTGCCCGCGTCGCTGCTGCTGGTCTCGGCGTACGCCGGTTGGGCCGGATCTTTGCCGCCCGAGGAAGTCGAGCGCCGCTATGCGCAGGTGCTCGCCGAACTCGATCAGCCGGCGGAACAATTCATCCCCGTATGGCTGCCCACGCTGTTCACGGAACACGCTGATCCGGCGGCGGTGCAGGAAACCAGCGCCATCATGGCCGACTTCCACCCGGAAGGCATGCGGGCACTGCTGAACGCAAACGCCCACGCCGACTACCGCGACGTGCTGCCCACCATCGCGGTGCCCACCCTGCTGCTGTACGGCACGGACGACGTCCGCTCGCCGCAGAGCGTGGCCCGCGAGATGAACCGGCGGATCCCTGGCTCGACGCTGGTGATGATTCCCGACGTCGGGCACATGGCGGCCGTCGAAGCGCCGGCTGCCTTCAACGCCGCGGTACGCCGGTTCCTGCACGGACTCTCCGCGCGGTGACGCCCGCTAGAACCGGGTCGGGTCCGGCCGCGGCGGCACCGGGCCGGGATCCGGAATCGGGAGGGGGCCGGGCGGCGTCGGGAACGGCCCCGGTTCCGGTGACGGCGTGGGCGCGGGGCCCGGTACCGGCTCGGGCCCCGGAACCGGCGGCGGCGTGACCGGACCGGGTTCCGGCGGAAACGGGTCTCCGGGCTCCGGCGGCGGCGTCGTGGGGCCGGGTTCTGGCGGAAACGGATCGGGCCCGGGAGTTGGTGGAATAGTCATGCGTGGCTTCCTTTCGTGGGCTGGCGTTCAGGATCGTCGATCAGGCGCCGCGGTGCCGGCGCAACACCTGCAGTTCCCAGGGCCGCAGGTGCACCGCGCCCGCGGAAAGGCCGTCCCGCACCGCACCCGCGGCGGAACCCGCGGCAGAGCCGCCGGCGGAGGCGTCGGCGTCGGCGTCGGACGGATAGTTGCCCAGGACCAGCTCCGCGCCAGCCCAGACCTCGTCCCCGAGGTCCGCGTCGCGCACCTCGCCGGAGAAGTTGCCCAGCACCAGCAACTCCGGAATCCCGGCGCCGTCCGTGGGACCGTCTGCGGGACTGCCGGAAGAAACGGCCGAACCGGGCACGGTCAGGGCCCGGGTGAACGCATAGACGTGCGGGTCATCCGGCAGCAGCATGGTGAAGTTCCCGTGCGAGACCACCGGTTCCGCATGCCGCAGCGCAATCACCTGGCGGTAGAAGCTGTAGACCGAATCCGGATCATCCACCTGGGCGGCGGCGTTGATGTGGTTGGCATTCGGGTTCACCGCGATCCAGGGTGCCCCGGTGGTGAAGCCGGCATGCCGGGAGGCGTCCCACTGGACCGGGGTCCGCGCGTTGTCCCGGTTCAGCGGCGCGAGGGCGGCGAGGACCTCGGCGTCGGTGTGGCCCAGGTGTGTGGTGGCTTCGCGGTGGTGGTTGAGGACCTCGATGTCGCGGAAATCGCTGATCGCGCCGAACGTCATGTTGGTCATGCCCAGTTCTTCACCCTGGTAGACGTAGGGCGTGCCGCGGTGGAGGTGCAGGACGCCGGCCAGCATTTTGGCGGAGAGCTCGCGGTATCGGGGGCTGTCGTCGCCGAAGCGGGACACGGCGCGGGCCTGGTCGTGGTTGCCCCAGTACAGGCTGTTCCACCCCGTCTCGGCCAGCCCGTCCTGCCAGCGGCCCAGGGTCTGCTTCAGCTCGGTGAGCAGGAGCTTCTTGGGCCGCCACTTGTCGCCCTCCTCCTGGTCCAGCGCCACGTGCTCGAACTGGAACACCATGTCCACCTCGGCCCGGGCGGGGTCGGTGTACAGGATGGCGTCGTCCACGGTCACGCCGGGCATTTCGCCGACGGTGAGCAGCTCGCCGGTGCGGTTCGCGAAGACTTCCCGGTGCATCTCCTGCAGGAACTCGTGCATGCGGGGGCCGTCGATGTAGAACGGGGAGCCGTCACCAAAGAGCTTGCCGTCGGCCACCGGGCCGTCCGGGAGCGAGGTGTCCTTGGAGATGAAGTTGATGACGTCCATCCGGAACCCGTCCACGCCCCGGTCCAGCCACCAGTTCATCATCTCGTAGACCGCTGCGCGGACCTCGGGATTCTCCCAGTTCAGGTCCGGCTGCTTCTTCGAAAAGATGTGGAGGTAGTACTCCCCGGACGACTGGTCAAACTCCCACGCGGGCCCGGAGAACGCCGAGCCCCAGTTGGTCGGCTCCGCCGCCGTGCGCCGTGGGGCGGGCCCGGCGTCGACGCCCCGCGGCGGCCGCCACCAGTACCAGTCGCGCTTCGGGTTCTCCTTCGAGGACCGGGATTCCACGAACCAGGGGTGCTCGTCCGAGGTGTGGTTGACCACCAGGTCCATCACCAGCTTCATGCCGCGCGCGTGCAGCCCGTCGGTCAGTTCCCGGAGCTCCTCGAGGGTACCGAACAGCGGGTCCACGTTCCGGTAGTCGCTGATGTCGTAGCCGTTGTCGTCCTGCGGCGAGGTGTAGATCGGGGAGAGCCAGACGACGTCGACCCCCAGCCGCTGGAGGTAGTCCAGCCTGCCGATGATGCCACGAAGGTCGCCGATGCCGTCGCCGTTGGAGTCGGCAAAGCTGCGCGGATAGATCTGATAGACGACGGCGCGCTGGAACCAGTCGCCGGCAGCCGCCTTGGGTGTTTCCGTGGGGGCTTCTTCGACCGTCATGGGGACTCCTCAGCTGGTCCGGCAGACAATGGGGCAGCGCGTTGCTGACCCGCCAACGTCTGATTATTGATCAGTTGACGGGGGCTGGGAAGACCTGCCCGGTCCGGCTGTGCTGTCGTGCTGTCCGGGCGAAGCCGCCCCTCCCCGGCTAGTTCTGCGAGGCGATGGCGTTGTCGCGGTCCTCGAAGACGTCCTCGCCCGGTCCGGAGAAGGCCTTGGAGCGCTGGATCGCCTCGATGGATCCGGTGAACAGCTGGGAGTCGTGGGGATCCGGGTGCCGGTGGTGCTCGGCCGTAGCCTTGCTGGGTCGCTTGGACCCCGTAACGGCGTCGGAAGCGTTGCCGGAAGTGGACGCCACCAGTGCCGACGGCAGCGATTCGAGGCGGACGTGGGGGAGCGCCGTCGGGTGGTCCTGCTGCAGGAACAGCACCAGTTCCTCGCGGATCAGGCAGCGGAGGTCGAACAGGGAGGCGCTGTCCGCGGCGCTGACCAGGATGCGTACGCGGACAAAGCCGGCGGTGGCGTCCGTGATCTGCAGGATCCCCACCCGCTTGTCCCACAACGGCGTATCGGCCAGGACCTTCTTCAGCTCGCCGCGCATTGCCTCGACGGGAGCGCGCCAGTCGAGGTCGAACTCGACGGTGCCCATGACCTCGGACTGCCGCCGGGTCCAGTTCTCGAAGGGGGTGGTGGTGAAGTACGTCGAGGGCAGGATCAGCCGGCGGTCGTCCCAGATGTGGACCACCACGTAGGTCAGGGTGATCTCTTCGATCCGGCCCCATTCCTTCTGGACCACCACCACGTCGTCCACCCGGATCGCGTCCGTGAAGGCGAGCTGGATGCCGGCGAAGACGTTGACCAGCGAGGTCTGCGCGGCGAGGCCCGCGACAATCGAGATCACGCCTGCGGAAGCCAGGAGCCCGGCGCCGAGCGCCTGGATCGCGGGGAACGTCAGCATCATGCTGCCCAGGGCCACCACCGCGATCAATGCGACGCCGATCCGCCGGGCCAGGATCACCTGGGTGCGCAGCCGCCGGGCGCGGCGGTTGTCCGCGACATCCACCCGGTACCGGGTCAGCACCATTGCCTCGATGATGAGCAGCATGGCGATGGCCAGCCAGGCCAGTGAACCGATGAGCGCAATCAGCAGCAAATGGTCCAGGCCGTGGCGCCATTCGAGATCGCCGCCGCTGGTGGCGAGCGCGATCCGGACGGCGATGAGGCACAGCGACAAGCGCAACGGCAGCCGGGCCACGCGGGAGGTTTCGCGCAGTTCGGGCTTGCTGCGGTTGAGCCGGAGCACAATCTTGCGCACCAGCCAGGACAGGACGAGTCCGGCAACCACGGCGAGGGCCATGGCCAGGAACGGCATTGCTTGGGTGAGGAACTCTTGCATTACTTAAGCTCTAGCAAGCTTCCACGGGCAACTGAAATCGTCGGGATGTCAACGTGGGTCTCCTCACGCCGCGGCAGGAGCCGGCGGGCACGGCAGGTTTCCGGCGCCGTCCATCGCAGTCCGGCGCCGTCCATCGCAGTCCGGCGCAGACCGGCCGCGCCGGCACAGAGTTCGGCCCGCCACTCCGGGACTTTTGCCTCTTGATTTTGCCGACGGACGCTCCAGAATGGTCGAACCACTTGAATCCCAGGGGGAGGGTGACATGCGTCGACTCGCGGCGTTCGGCACGGCAGCGTCGGCCGGCTTCTTGGTTGCGGCGCTGCTCGGCGCCTGCGGTGCGCCCGCGGGCCCGGGGCCGGCGTCGCCGTCGATGCCCACCGTGCCGCCGCTGACGTCCGCGCCGGCCAGCAGCGGCGCCGCCGATACCCCGCCCACCGAACCGCCGTCGGCGCCGGGCACTCCGGCGCCGACGGCGGCCGATTGGCAGAGCCTCAAGACCCCGGACGGGAAGCTCGAGTTCGATCACCCCGCGGAGTGGACCGTCAGGGACCGCGGCGCCGAGGCCGCGCCCGGCGGCGTGTTCCTGGAGGTCCTGAACGCGGGCGGCAAGTCGCTGGCCACCTTGAAGACCAACGTCGCCCCGGGTGCGGAATGCACGCAGCGGATCCCCTACCAGGTGCTCGATCTGGTGCAGGTTCCGGCGCTGGCCCAGCAGGGCGTCACGCCGCACTTCATCTTTGAGTTGCGGCTGTATCCGGCCGAGAAGGACCCCACGAAAGCCAACGTCATGGCCTACGGCATCAGTTCCGCGCCCAAGCCGTCCGGTCCCGATGCCTGCCCGATTTTCCAGTTCTTCACCTGGCCGCCCAGCGGAGCGTCGTTCGGGGGCGTCTATAACCCCTTCGACACCACCCCGGGCAACGAGCCCTTTGTCGACACCCCGGAGGCCTACCTGGAGACCTCCGAATACCAGGACATCAGGAAGATGATCACCTCGCTGCGCCCGGCGGGGCAGTAGGGCCGGCCCGGGCTCATGGCGAGGCGACGGCCCATAGCGGCTGCGGTTCCGGCTCCGTTTGTTTCGGCGCTGGTGCTCGCGGCCCTGCTGCTGGCCGGCTGCGGGTCACCGGTGGCGCCCCCTGCGACATCCGGCGCTGCGCCGGAGGCGACGTCCGCAGGTCCGCCTGCCGGAGGCACCCAGCCGGGAGGCACCCCGTCGGGAGACCCTTCGCAGGGGACACAGGGAACCACGCCGTCGGGGTCAGCCACGGACACAGCATCGGGAACGGCTCCGGGGAGCACCGCGGCGGCAACCCCGACGACGTCGGCCCTCCCCCCGTCGTCGTCCGGCTGGAAGACGTTCACGACGTCGGACGGGACGCTGAGTTTCGACTACCCGGCCGCGTGGGAGATCCGTGATCCGGCAGGGGAGGCGCCGCTGGGCGGTGAGTTCGTGGACGTTGTGAACGCCGCCGGGAAGCAGATGGCCGCCCTGCGCACGAACATTGTCACGGGCGCCGAATGCGGCGATCAACAGCCCTACCTGCTCATCGATTCTCAGCCGATGCAGGCGCTCGCCGAACCCGGTGCGGCGGACCAGAGCCCGCCGCGCTACGTCTTCGAGGCCCGCGGTGACTTCAGTGCAGCGGAGGCGTCGCCGCCCACCTACGCGTCGTACGGCATCACCATGATGCCGGAGGAGACCGGGCCCACGTCGTGTCCGATGTTCCAGCTCTTCCTCTGGCCGCCCAGCGGCGCGCTGTTCGGGCAGGCGTATGACCCCGGGAAAAACACGACGCCGGGGGACCCCGGGCTGCCGTACCTGGAGAAGGCGAAGCTCTACGCCAGCACGGCGGAGTACCAGGACGTCCGGAAGATGATCACGTCATTGCGTCCGGCGGGCAACGGCGAGGCCACGGGCAGCGTGACGGAACCGGCGAAGTAGCTGGGTTAGACGACGCTGGGTTAGACAGCGGGCAGGTGCCGGTGGCGGTGACGGTGTTCGCGGATCGCAGGTGTCGGCGAGGCATTCCTGCTGCCGCGCTGCCCGGTCCACGGGTTGCTGCTGACCTCCCGGATCAGCCCGGTGCCGGCGCACTCGCGCACGGCCATGATGCCGTCCGCCGCCTGGCGCTTGTCGTCGAATGCTGTGGAAATCGCCAACACGGTCCCGTCGGCGGCGAGAAGCCGGAACCGTACATTGGATTCCGCGTCGGTGAAGATTTCGAACTGTCCAGCCATTGTCTTGTCCTTGTCTGGCGGTGGTGACCGCCGGTGGAGGGTAAGAGCACTTCTTTGTGCTGTTGCCGGGTCTTCGACAAATCGCTGCAGTGCCGGTAGCCACCCTTTCGTGGACGGCGTTCCCGGGAAAGAGGCAAAGGTCCCTTGGTGTCTGGCGGATGAGACTGGGCCGGCTGTACCAAGTCCTGTGTGACGAAACCGGGCGCCCGGATGGGCGCTACATTGGGAGCATGGCTGGCAAACATCCTGTGCAGTTTCCGGCGGATTCCGGCGAGCCCGTGCGGCTGAACGCGCGGGTGTCCGGTGTGGTCCAGGCGGTCGGCTTCCGCTACTGGACGGTCCGGAAGGCCGAGGAACTGGGGCTCAGCGGCACGGTCCGGAACAACACCGACGGCTCCGTGGGCATCGTGGCCGAGGGGCCGCAGTCCGTGGTGCTGGAACTGCGGCGCTGGCTGCGCTCGCCGGAGGCGCCCGGCCGGGTGGAGGACGTCGAAGAATCGGTCTCGGCCGCGACGGGGGAGTTCGGCGGATTCGACGTGGCCTACTAGGGCTGCAGCTTTCCGGTGCCCGGTATCGTGGCCGGTCCGGGGCGAAGGACCCTCGGCAGGGGCCCGGTTTCTGAGTAGGGTGGCCCCATGCAGAAGATATCGCTCGATGCCCTTGCCCGGCAGCAACTGGCTGCAGCGGTTGCGGCACCCAGCGGACGGGCCGCGGACACTGCGTTTGGCGGGCATGAGAAAGTCCTGCGGCAAACCGTCATGGCGTTCAGGGCGGGGACGAAGCTGAGCGAGCACCAGAACCCCGGCGAGGCGACCGTGTTTGTGCTCCGCGGCTGCGTGCGCCTGCGGGCCGGCAACGAATCGTGGCAGGGCAAGACCGGCGATCTGCTGATCGTGCCCGAGGGGCTGCACAGCCTGGAGGCCGAGGAAGACTCGGCGATCCTCATGACCGTGGCGAAAATCAAGACCTGACGGCCCAGCCGCAGGCGGCGAGACCGGTCGAAGCCACTCCAGGGGCCGGATTACCGCAAGGAGCAGGACATGACTGTCATCCCTTTCGACGAGGTCCCACAGACCCGGCGGTGGTGGGCGAGGGCGGCCTACGTCGCGATTCTCTTGGCGGTGGCTGTCCCTTTGGTGTCTGCGGGATTGGCAGGCACCATCGCATTGGTCATGATCGATGCCGGCGCCGTGTTAGTGACTGTGGCTGCGATCTACTGGTTCCTCATCAGCCGCGGTGTCCTGCGCTGGTGTGCGCTGGCGCTCGCGGTATTGGCCCCGCTGGTGCTGGTGGTCCTGCACATCCAGGCGGGTCTGCTATTGGAGATGGTGCTCTCGATTGCGCTGGCGTTCGTGGCCTTGGTCTGTGCCCGTGCCGCGCTCCGGGAAAGGGGTGAGGGCAAAGCCATGCCCGAGCACACCGCCCCTGCTTGGCAGCATGCTTTCCTGGTGATGAATCCGCGTTCCGGCGGGGGCAAGGTGGTGAAGTTCGACCTCCAGCGGAAGGCGGAAGAACTCGGCGCCGAGGTGGCGCTTCTTGAGGGACCGGGACCGGTGGACGTCGACGCGTTGGCCCGGCAGGCCGTGGAACGCGGGGCCGATCTGCTCGGCGTCGCCGGTGGGGACGGAACCCAGGCGCTGGTGGCCGGCATTGCGGCGGAGCACAACCTTCCGTTCCTGGTGATCAGCGCCGGCACGCGCAACCATTTCGCCCTGGATCTCGGGCTGGACCGCGAGGACCCGACAGGCTGCCTTGATGCCCTCCGGGACGGGGTGGAGCTTCACGTCGACCTCGGCAAGATCAACGGCCGCACCTTCGTCAACAACGCATCCTTCGGGGTGTACGCCGAGGTGGTGCAGAGCCCTGCGTACCGGGACGACAAGGCCGGTACCGTGCTGGAGATGCTTCCGGACCTGATCAGGGGCGATAAGGGTGCGCGGCTGCGGGCGCAGGCTGACGTGGAGACGGTGGACGGCCCGCAGGCGGTGCTGGTGAGCAACGGTCCGTACGGCAGCAATGACCTCGCCGGCCTGGGCCGCCGAACCCGGCTGGACCGCGGCGTGCTCGGCGCGGTGGCGATTTCCGCCGCCAACACCCGGGAAGCGGTCGGCCTGCTGCGCCGTGCCACGAAGCGCGGCCTGATCCAACGCACCGCGGCGGAGGTGGTGGTCGACGCCGACGTGCCCGAGATACCCGTCGGAGTGGACGGTGAGGCTCTGCTGATGAGCACGCCGGTACGGTGCACCGTCGAACCCCGCGCACTGCGGGTGCTGGTTCCGCGGAACCGTCCGGGCGTCCCGCCGGCCCAACCGGTGCTGGATCTGGTCCGGCTCCGGGAGCTGGCGTGGGGGCGGCACGTGTCTGCGCCGCCTGCGCCGTCTGCGCCGTCGTCCGCCGCTCCCCCCGCGGCTCCGCCCGCCGGCGGGGGATCGTAGCCTCGGTAGATCTGGCCAGAACCGTGTACGACGGCGACTAGTTGTGCCGTGCCCACAACTGCAGCCACACGAGCAGGCGCGTTTCGGCGTCGTCGAGGTCGATGCCGAAGAGCGGCTCCACCCGGGACAGGCGGTATCGGACCGTGTTGACGTGCACGTCCAGCGACTTGGCGGCGTCGATGGCGTTTCCGCCGCAGCTGAGGTACGCGTAGATGGTCTCCTCGAAGGACTTCTTATGCTGTTCGTCGTGCGCCGCGATGCTCAGCGCGTGCGATCCGGGCAGCTGGCCGGCGGCCGTCAGCGCCGAGACGAACTGTCGCAGCAGCAGACGCGAGCCGAGGGAGTCGTCGTCGGCCACGATGTCATCCGAATCGGCGGCGATGCGCCCTTCCGCGACGTTGCGCACAAGTTCGGACAGGACCAGTTCCGCGTTGACCCTGGAATCCTCGAGCCGGTCGATCGTCGCCGCGGCGCCGAGCGCGGCCAGGACCGGGCGTGCGAGCAGCCGGCGCGCATTCTGCACAATTTTCAGAATCGCGGTGCGCTGGAAGTGGCGTGAGGTTTCGGTGGTTTGTGGGAGGACGATGTACACGATGTTGTCCGAGAGCCCGCAGACGGCCGAGGGCAACCGGATGGCGCAGGCAGTCCGGATGGTGTCGAAGAGCCGGAGGCGGGACTGCAGCGTTTCGGCCGCGATGGCTTCGGACGGCCAGATGCCCAGGGCCGCAACCCGGATCGACGGCGCCGAGATCCCGAGCCTGATGGCGGCCAGTTCGGCGCGTTTCGGATCGAACAGCAGCGGCTGGACCAGATCGATCTGGCGGGTCAGGTTCGAGACGTAGGTGGTCCGTTTGTGCAGGATGTGGAGCGCTGCCACGTTTGCGGCTTCGCGCAGGATCCGGTTGGCGTCCTCGTTGTGGTGGTCCGCCAGTTCAAGGAGCCAGAGCGAGCCCAGAACGGAGTCGCCGGCCCGGATCGCGATGGCCGTGCGCCGGAGCGAGGGGTCCTGCGTGGCCACATCCAGCGCATCGGTAGCGGCATGGACACGGCGGTAATCGTTGTCCGTTTCCACCGAATGCGGGACCTGCAGGCTCAGGATGGAACTCCGGCGCGTCTCGTCAATGGGCTGGTCCGGGAGAGTGGAATACGCCAGGATTGTCTGCTCGGGATCGGCGATCGCGATGGCACCGCCGGCCTGGGCCGCCACCGTGTTGGCGAGGTCGAACAGGTCTCCGGGCCGGATGTCCACCAGGGTCCGTCCCGATTGCCGGTGCGGGACCACTGCCGCGTCCATGATCTCCGCGAGCTGGTTCCAGGGCACCGAGTCGGAGGCCCGGAACAGCGCCATCCCGTTGTCCCGGGCGGCTGCCCGCAGGACTTCGTCCGAGGTGCCGTTGGATTTGTACACGATCGCCACGTACCCGGCGTCGCTGAGTTCCCGCACTTTCGCGCCCAGACGCTTCCCGGAAAGGGACAAACCAATGGCCAGGGCAACCGCCCCCGGGAACTTGGCGGGCCGCGCCGTCGAGTCGTAGAGGACAGAGCCGGCGACAATCTGCCGGTCATCTGACGGCATTTCCACGAGGCTGAGGATTTCCGAGCCCGCCGAGCGGGCGACGTCGGCCAGGGTAGGCAGCGCGTGCGTCTCCACCTCCGGTGCCGTCACCGGGACACCCAAGAAGCTGTTTGGTATTCGCTACTAATGATTGGCCCCTCAATTTGTCGATAACTCCATGGTGATGCGGAGCTTCATTTCCTACGCTGAACCATAACGCAGCACAGTTCAACGGAAGGCCGTCATTGAAAATCAGCGAAGCCAGGCAACTCGTCCAGGTGAAGGCCCCCGTCTTGTCCCGCCAACGGCGTGTGCTGGCGGGCGCCTACAACGTCGAGGAATTCCGGAAATCGGCCCGCAAGGTCTTGCCGGCCGGGATTTTCGACTATCTCGACGGCGGATCCGAAGACGAAGTGACGCTCCGCCGCAACCGGGCCGTCTTCGATGCCTGGGCACTCATGCCCAGCTGGGGCCCGGTGTCCGGACCCGACACGACGACGACCCTGCTCGGAAAAGAAAGCGCGCTGCCGCTGACCTTGACCCCCACCGGGGCGACCCGGCTGTTCCATCCCGAGGGCGAACTGGCCGTCGCGGCCGCCGCGGACCGGGCCAGCATCCCCTATGGGCTGGCCGGGCTGAGCACCGTGCCCATGGAAACCATCGCAGAGCACCACCCGTCCCTTGACCGCTGGTTCAACTTTGGCCTCACCTCGGACGCCCAGGCGATGAAGAACAAACTGGCGCGCTGCAAGGCAGCCGGATTCAACACCCTGATTGTCGGCGTCGACACGCGGGCGCTGGGCTCCAGGGAACGGGACCTCCACAATGGATTCACCGCCCCTCCCGCGCTCACGCTGTCAACCATCGCGGACATCGCCCGGCGCCCTTCGTGGTGGATCAACTTTTTGAAGTCGGACGGCATCAGCTTCCCGAACCTGGATCCGCAGAGCCCCGCCGCCTCCTCCGTGGTGACCCCGACCATGTGGCAGCACATCCTGGGCCACTCGGATGCCAGCAGCGGCTGGAAGGAACTTGAGGCCCTGCGGCAGGCCTGGCACGGCAAAATCGTGCTCAAGGGCTGCGTCAACCCGGCCGACGTCGCGAAGGCCTCCCGGATTGGCCTGGACGCCGTCCAGTTGAGCAATCATGGCGGCCGCCAGCTCGATCACATGCTGAGCCCCATGGACGTCCTCCAGGAATCGCGGCAACGGGTGGGCGATTCGATCGAGATCTACGTGGACTCCGGCATCCGCCGGGGGAGCGACATCCTCAAGGCGCTGGCACTGGGAGCCGATGCCTGT
Organism: Arthrobacter sp. I3; assembly: GCF_000520575.1. Lineage (NCBI taxonomy): Bacteria > Bacillati > Actinomycetota > Actinomycetes > Micrococcales > Micrococcaceae > Arthrobacter > Arthrobacter sp. I3. Next base: position 11,350 of record NZ_KI914941.1, on the reverse strand, counting down.
TCGATCGGCCGGGCCTACCTGTACGGATTGGTGGCGGCCGGCTCGCCGGGCGTCGGACGCATCATCGACATCTTCGGGGATGAACTGCGGCGTACGATGACGTTAGTGGGCGTCTCCAGTATTTCCGAGTTGAAGGCCCGGGGCGGGGAAATTCTTCGGGACATTCGTCATTCCGGAGAACTTCTTGAGACAAGAGCGTCGGAAAACACGAATTCATGAGTTTTGAATAAGCAGTTATGCAGTGCCCTCCCGCAGCGTTGCGGGAGCCTAGAGAATCCCTGAACAGCTAAGGAAGCCATGCGCACCCGATACCTTCTTCCCGTTCTCACCATAGCCACGGCGCTCTCGCTCTCGGGCTGTGTCAACAACAGCGAACCCGCCGCCACCGGCTCGGCATCCGGTACCGCTGACGCCATCGACGTGCAAAAGAATGACTCCATTGCCGCCTCGCTCCCGGAAAAAATGAAGAGCTCCGGCGTGCTCAACGTCGGCATGGCCAACAACTACCCGCCCAACGAGTTCAAGGACGATAACGGCGAACCGGCAGGCTGGTCAGTGGACCTCACCAATGCCCTGGGCAAGGTTATGGGGTTGAAGGTCAACTTCGACATCGGCACCTTCGACAACATTCTGCCCGCGGTGAAGGCAGGCAAGGATGACATGGGAATGTCGTCCTTCTCCGACACGCTGGAACGCGAAAAGCAGGTCGATTTCGTGAACTACTACTCAGCCGGCATCCAGTGGGCGTCGCCCAAGGGCAAGAACGTGGACCCGAACAACGCCTGCGGGCTTAAGGTCGCCGTCCAGGCCACCACCTATGAGGACACGCATGAGGTGCCGGCCAAGTCGAAGGCCTGCACGGATGCTGGCAAGCCGGCGATCACCATTTTCAAGTACGACGCGCAGGACCAGGCAACCAACGCCCTCGTGGTGGGACAGGTCGATGCGATGAGCGCCGATTCGCCCGTGACTCTGTACGCGATCTCCAAGACCAAGGACAAGCTGCAGACCGCCGGCGACGCCTTTGAGGTGGCGCCGTACGGGATGCCCGTGGCCAAGGGCAGCGAATTTACCCCGGTCCTGCAGAAGGCGTTGCAGGCACTGATCGACGACGGCACGTACAACAAGATCCTGTCCAAGTGGGGCGTCGAGTCCGGTGGCGTCAAGACAGCAACTCTCAACGTAGCAGCCAAAGGGTGATAGCAAATGAGCGAGCCGGAATCCGACAGGATGATTGAGTCGGAGCCTGACAGGAAGCCTCGGGACCGGAGCGGGCAGGGCACGGACAACTCGCCGGCGGAGGCGATCGTGGCGATCCCGCTGCGGCACCCGTGGCGGATCGTGATTGCCGTGGTCCTGCTGCTTGGGCTGGCGGTCTTTGTCCTGGACGCCGCCCAGCGCCCGGACTATGGCTGGCCGGATGTGGGGAAGTACATTTTTGACCGCCGGATCAGCCAGGCCGCGTGGGTGACGTTGTGGCTGACCATCTACTCGATGATCGGCGCGATCGTCATCGGGCTGCTGCTGGCCATCATGCGGCTCTCACCAAATCCGGTGCTCAAGAGCATCGCGTGGCTTTACATCTGGATCTTCCGCGGAACCCCTGTCTACGTGCAGTTGGTGTTCTGGGGCATCGTGGCCCTGATCTACCCGGTGTTCACGCTGGGGATTCCGTTCACGACGCCGTGGGTCACCGTCCCCAATGAGATCTTCACGAACCTGTTCATTACCGCCGTGATCGGGCTGGCCTTGAACGAGGCCGCCTACATGTCTGAAATCGTGCGTGCCGGCCTGCTGTCCGTGGACGAGGGCCAGGCGGAGGCTTCAACGGCCCTGGCCATGTCCTGGGGCCAGACCATGCGGTATGTCGTGGTTCCGCAGGCCATGAAAATCATCATTCCGCCGACCGGCAACGAAGTGATCTCAATGCTCAAGACCACCTCCCTGGTGGCCGCGATCCCATTGAGCATTGACCTCTACGGGGTGTCCCGCGGCATTTCAGCCGTGACTTTCACTCCGGTCCCGCTGCTGATTGTGGCTTCGCTCTGGTACCTGCTCTTCACCTCCGTCCTGATGGTCGGACAGCACTTCATCGAAAAGCGGTTCTCCCGCGGAACCGGACGGATCAAGTCAGGCAAAGCACCCGCCGCGCCCGAACCGGCGCCGACGGCCGGACCTGGCGCGCCGGGTGCACCGCTCGGCACAGATTTTGGAGGTAAGGGATGACGGGCGTGCCAATGGTTCTTGCGGAGAAGGTTTCCAAGAATTTCGGATCCAACAGGGTCCTGCGCGGGATCAGCCTGGAGGTCGACCCCGGGGAGGTCCTCTGCATCGTGGGGCCCAGCGGTTCGGGCAAGTCGACGTTCCTGCGCTGTATCAACCACTTGGAAGTGGTTGACGGCGGCCGGCTTTCGGTCGACGGGCAGCTGGTCGGCTACCGTCAAAAGGGCGAGAAGCTCTACGAACTCAAGCTCAAGGAAGCTGCTTTCCAGCGCCAGGAAATCGGCATGGTGTTCCAGCGGTTCAACCTGTTCCCGCACCTGACCGCGGTGGAGAACATCATTCTTGCTCCCATGCGGGTGAAGAAGATTTCCAAGGCCGCCGCCACGGTACGGGCCATGGAACTGCTCGAGCGCGTGGGGCTGGGGGACAAGGGCGACGCCTACCCGGCGCACCTTTCGGGCGGCCAGCAGCAGCGGGTGGCGATTGCCCGTGCCTTGGCCATGGACCCCAAGCTGATGCTCTTCGACGAACCGACCAGTGCCTTGGACCCGGAGCTGGTGGGCGAGGTCCTCGATGTCATGAAGGGACTGGCCAAGAGCGGCATGACCATGATTGTGGTGACTCACGAGATGGGGTTCGCCCGCGAGGTGGCCGACACCCTGGTCTTCATGGACGACGGCGTGGTGGTGGAGGCCGGGGCTCCCCGCCAGATCCTGAGCGATCCCCAGCACGACCGGACCAAGGCGTTCCTCTCCAAGGTGCTATGACGCCGAGGGTTGACGGCGCGGCCGGTGGGCCCTGGCCTCTCCGGGCTGTGGCATCACCGCCGCGCCAGTGCAACACTGAATCCGTGGACAGCCCCGCGGACAGCAAGATCTGGGCGGACTACAACGCCGCCCAGGCAACCCGCGGGGTGCGCACGCTGTGCCTCAACGCCATGGCCTTTGCAGGCCCGGGGAACGGCCGCCGCGCCATAGATCTGGGCTGCGGCGCGGGCAAGGAAACACTGGCGCTGCTCGACGGCGGCTGGCGGGTCCTCGCCGTCGATTCACAGCCGGACACCCGGGACCAGCTGCTCGCAACTGTGCCCGCCGCCCTCGCCGAACAATTGGACGTCGAGCTAAGCCCGTTCGAGGACCTTCCCCCGCTCCCGGAGGCGGGGCTCATCCTGGCCAGCTATTCGCTGCCCTTCGTCCACCCCGAAAACTGCACCCGCCTTTGGCGGATGCTGCTGGAGGCGCTGGGCCCTTCCGGCGTCATTGCCGTGAATCTGTTCGGCGAACGGGACTCCTGGGCCGCCATTCCCGAATGGAACTTCCACACCGAAGCCCAGGCCAGAGCCTTGTTCGAGGGACTGGATATCCTTACGTTCGAGACCTACGACGCCGACGGCCAATCCTTCCGCGGTCCCAAGCACTGGCACATTTTCGACGTCGTCGCCCGGAAACCCTGACGCCGGGCAAAACCCTCATCCGGCAGGACTTCCGCCCGACCTCATCGACCGAAGAGGTCTCCGAGAGGAGCAGTACGTTATGGGTGATGCCTTCAACGCCGTGGATGGCGTCCGAATTTCCTTTCAGGAGCAGGGCGCCGGCCCCACTATCGTTCTGGTGCACGGTTCAGGGCTGTCCCGTGCCATTTGGCGGGGACTGGGCTACACGAAGGCCTTGCAGGAGCGCTTTCACGTGGTGACTCTGGATCTGCGGGGACACGGCCGCAGCGACAAGCCGCAGCACGAAGACGCGTACAGCATGGACCTGCTCGTCGGGGATGTGGTGGCAGTCCTGGACGCCGCCGGCGCGCAGGCAGCCCACTACGTGGGGTATTCCGCCGGTTCGAGAATCGGATTCTCCCTGCTGGCCAGCAGTCCCGAGCGTGTCCAGACATTTACGGCTGCGGGCGGCACGTACCGCTCCCCGGCCGGGCAAATCGAATCGATCTTCTTCCCCGGATATGACCAGGCCCTGGACCGTGGCGGCATGCCGGAATTTCTGCGCCAATGGCGTATCGCCACGGGCCGTGACCTCGATCCGCAGACGGCCGCCGCGCTTCTGGCCAACGACCCCGCGGCCCTGCGCGCCTACTTCCGGCGGAGTGAGAACGAACCCGGAATTCCGGAGCCGGTCCTACGGACCATAGACACGCCCACCTTGCTGCTCGCCGGCACCGAAGACCCGCTTCGGCATGCGGACTCGGAACGGGCGGCCCAGCTCATGCCCAGGGCACAGTTCCAGGCCCTGCCCGGCCGCAACCACGGCCAGACCCTGGTTCCCGCCGGCCCAGTCCTCAGCATGGTCACTTCATTCATCAGCTCGGCTGCCAGCGCGGCGAACAACGGCTAGGCAGGGAGGGTTGACGCCAGAGCGACGACGACGGCGGCATGTGTCGGCTGGTTCGATTTCGGCCGGCGTCGTAAGACAGACTGTTGCCGTGAGCAACTCTCCCCGTGCAGGCCTGGCCGTCGCCGGCCTCAGCCTCGGCACGTCGCTGAACCCGTTGAATTCGTCGATGATCGCCGTCGCCCTGGTGGTGCTGCGCGAGGACTTCGGGCTCGATGTCGCCACGGTCACCTGGGTGATCACGGCGTTCTACCTCACCTCCGCGGCCGGCCAGCCGCTGATGGGCCGGCTCC
>NZ_KI914941.1:0-6395 GCF_000520575.1 Arthrobacter sp. I3 | reverse complement strand
GGCCGCCGTCGGGCCCGTGGTGGGTGGCCTGCTGGTGAGCCTGGTGGGCTGGCAGGCGCTGTTCCTGATCAACGTCCCGCTCTCGCTGCTGGCGATCCTTGTAGTCCGGCGCTTCGCCCCGGCCGACCGTGCCCGGGAACGCGGCCGGGTGTCGGAACTGGTGCGCGACTCGGACCTGCCCGGGATTGGGGCCTTCATCGGCGCCCTGGTGCTGGTGATGATGGCGATGCTGAATGTGCTGCCCGACTACCGGTGGTGGCTGCTGGGCGGCGGGCTGGTCCTCGCGGCGCTGTTCGCGTGGCGGGAGCTGCGGTTCAGCCCGCCCTTCCTTGACCTGCGGCTGCTGGGCCGCAACCGGCCGCTGCTGCTGGTCTACCTGGGTTTTGCGCTGTTCAACGGCGTCTACTACTTTGCGTTCTTCGGGCTGCCGCAGCTGCTGCAGACCGCGGGCGGCTACAATCCCGGCGTCGTGGGCCTGCTGATGCTGCCGCTCGCGGCGATCTCGGTGGTCGGGACGCCGTTCGCGGTCCGCGCGATCGACCGGTTCGGCGTGCGGCGGGTGCTGATCGCCGGCGTCGTGCTGCTCCTCGGCGCGTCGGCGGCGATGTGGCTGCTGACGGTGTCCCTGGCCGTCCCGCTGGTGCTCGCGCTGACCGCCCTGCTGGGTGTGCCGTACTGCGTGGTCGCCATTTCCTCAAGCCAGGGCATGTACGTGTCCACCCGGCCGGAAGAGCGCGGGGTGGCCGCCGGGATCTTCCAGACCTGCCGCTACCTCGGCGCGATCACGGCGACCGTGCTGATCGGCATCTTCTACGGCAGCGGCGTGACGCAGGCGAACTGGGGGCTGATGGTGTTCGTGATGCTGGGGCTGGGCGCGGTGGTGCTTGTGGTGTCGCTGCGCTGGCGGGAGCGGCGGGGCTAAGGTCCGGCGCTGCGGGAGTGGGACGAACGCAGCGCCNGCTAAGGTCCGGCGCTGCGGGAGCGCGAGCCGTTGATGTGCCATCGCCGGAGTGGAAGACTTGGGCTGCGGTCTCATCCACTTTAAGGAGTTGGAAATGGCTGACGGAACTGGATTGATCAAGCGGTTCTACACAGAGGTGATTGGGGACGGAAATCTCGCCCTCATTGATGAACTGGTCAGTGATGACTTCGTCGATCACGACCCCCTACCCGGACAATCGCCCGCCAAAGACGGCGTCGGGTACTTCGTCAACACGATGCGGGCGGCATTCCCGGATCTCAAGGCCAAGACCACCGAACCGGCGCTGGTAGATGGAAATCTCGAAGCGCAATACGTGGTCCTGACCGGAACCCATCAGGGAGAACTGATGGGCGTCGCGCCCACCGGTCGCAGCGTCGAATTCAGCGGCGTCGACATCATCCGCGTCGACGGCGGCAAAGTCGTCGAGCACTGGGGGGCCACGGACACTATGACCCTCATGCAGCAGATCGGAGCCGTATCGAAGTAACGCGCAGCAATTTTTCGCAGCTAGGGGAAATTCCCCGGCTACGGTTTCTGGGCCGCGATCGAGAAGTCAACTAATGACTTCCTCGGCTGGTTCCACACCGGCCCGCCCCCGGGGATCCACTCGATGAGCCGGAACTCGGCTCTCGCTTGCGTTGCGAGGCCTGGGGAAAGGGGTACGCGACTGAGGGTTCCCGTGCCCTGGTCTCCAAGGGTTTTACCGAGTTCGAAGTGCGGCGGGTCGTCGCTCCGAGCATGGCAGTCAACACAGCCTCGCGACTGGAGATGGAGAAATCCGGGATGCGTCTAGTACGTACGTTCGTCGCTGCGTGGCCAGTGTCCATTCCTGGCGATGAACACGGCGATGTCGAGTACGCGATCTCCCGAACTGAATGGGAGCTAGGCCGGACTGAATCGCCATAACGGAGACTCTGTAGACCTGCGTACCAGCGACGGGCGTTAGGACGAGCCTGGGCAATTCCTTGGCTTGCCCGTGGCGCGGCGGCGTCCTGACCCTTCAGTAGACCGCCGGTCTCACTGCGCGGTGCGCCTGCAGCTACGCGGCCAGTGCCGCTCCGAAGAGGCGTTCGGCCAAACGAAGCAGATGTACGGGTGCATCTGCATCCCAGCCGTTGGTCCCTTTGCCGAGGAAGACGGCGGTCCCCCCGACTGCCGCCTCAAGCGGGACACCCGCTTCCCGGATCAGCACTTCGGCTCGCAGGTTGAGAGGTAACGGAATAGCCTCCGCCTCGTCATTCAGATAAACGAGCCAATCCATGTAACTGATTGCTTTAATATTTCCCTCCACCAGGACCTGTCGGGAGACCAAATCTTGGTCGATGTCGTCGATGCGAATAGGGCTACTAAGGCGATGGGGAATAACCAAGGCGGCGCAGGTCGGTCCCATGATTGATCCTTTCCTCAGGGATAAATCCGGACTAGCAATGTGAAATCACTTCATTAAATTACAGCTGAGATGGCATTGGGCCGTGATGAGCCTCTAGTAATTGTCACGCAATGTAAATCCTGAGGCGCGGTCGGGACTGACCCCTTTCCTTGGTGTTCGCGAGTCGCGTTCGCCGGCCACCACCCCGGCAGGTCAGCCGTTAGAGCGAAACGGCCGGCCTGCATGGGCGCTTTCGGAGGCGGACCTCTCCGCCCTCGCATTCCAGCATTACCGGCAACGGCGTCCAGCACTTGGTGACACCATAGCCTTCGCTGGAACGTTTTAACGGTGATTCTTGCGCGGCTTCTGGAAGAGTGACTCGCGACTGTCAGCCTTGGCTCTTTTGTCGGCCCTCTTCTCAAGAAGCGACTTCCCGGGCTTTTTTCCAGTGGTTTTCTTGATGCTTTTTCCTGCCATGGAGTATCGGCCTTTCTTAACTCTGACTACACATCACCATACCCACTTTAAATTTAAATTCCAGTCGGTCTGTTTGCACGCGGTCGTGGATTTCCCTGGAGATGGACTTTTGTTGTCATTGCCGCTCTCTGGCTCTCCGCGGCCGCGCTACCACCGGTGCTGTTGATTGAAGATTCCTTCCTCCGGTACGACGTGGGGCAGTGCTGCCTTCTGACAAGAGGTCATACCCTCCGGCCCTCAGGAGTTCGGGGGCATCGTCGTGCGGTGGGTCAACCAGGTATACACCTGCGTGATCGGGGCAGAGTCGAGCGAGGCGGGGAGCAGGAAGGCCTTGGGCAGGTTCTGCCCGGCCGGGTCGAAGTAAGCATCCGGATTGGTCCCGGGTTCCCTGGGAATCGGTGGCGAAGTGCTGTGCCATGTTCCCGGCCGTGGCTTGAGTTACCGATTCGATCAGCAAACGCAGAGGCGGAAAGAACGTTCACGGCCGACCCGCAGGGTCACTGGCAGTCAGATTCCACCTGGTCGAAGGCGGCGAGCCCGTCGCGCAGGTTGCCCGCGATCTCAGAATGTCCAGGGCAACATTTCATAGACGATCGCGAGCACTCACGAACTAATCGCGTCGCATCCTCCTTAGAGCGACACCAGTCGATCACAGAACGCCGCCAAAGAGGGATCAAATCCAGATCGGGGGCTTCTTCAGATGCGACTATCTAGTACCGCCTGCACCTTCTCGAACGACTCGGTCCATCCGTTGCGGTAAAAGTCCAGCCGTTCCTCCGTCAGGACCGGTCCCTGCGAGAGCATCAGGCGCGTGCCGGTGCCGGTACTCCCGAGAGAGCCAGTACTCCCGAGTGAGAGGTCGACGACGGTCTCCCGGTCGTCCGGCATCGGTTCCTCCCAGCGGGGGGTGTACACCATGCGCCAAGGGGGATCGATCTTCAGGAACTCGCCTGAGAGGTGGAACGGTTCGCCGTCGGGTGGCGTCATGCGGAAGTGATAGCGGCCGCCTTAGGCGAGGTTCAGTTCGGCTGCCGGGATAGTGAAGCCCTGCGGGCCCCACCATTTCACCAGTTCGGTTGAGTCCGTCAGCATCCTGAAGACTTCTTCCGGGGGAGCAGCGAGGGTGCATTACAGGTTTAGGACCAGCTCGCCTGTTGGCTCGTCGCCCGTTGCCTTAGTCATCGTTCAACTCTGGCATCCTGCGGACGCTCAGGGAAGTGGATGGGGCTGGGAGCCGCCTACCACGTCGCGAGCGTCGGCAGCTTGCCTTCCGTCATGGCCCGGCTGGACAGCGCTTCGCAGCTCCTCTTCGAAATAGCGACCCTTTAGTCCGATGCCAACACCCCTATTTCCGCAGGCCCATTCGGTCCGTAATGGCCCCATAGACTTCGGGGGCCTCTCGCGCCGGTGATGGGTGGCGCGGCGTTGAAGAGTCCCGGCCGGCTGCCCCGGCTCGGCGCAGGGCGGTCACGGTGCCCCGGCCGGTTCCTGGCCGGGGCACCAGAGGGGATCCAGGTCGACCAGCCAGGATAGGGTTTCCGGTTCTCCCCGTTCGGTGATCCCGGTGATCTCGGCTTTGGGATTCGGTGCCTTCGGCGACCAGTTCAGCATCGATTTTCCGGTCGAAGGCGACCATGCACGCGTGCGACGGCACGCACCATGCGGAGGCCAGTGCGCCGCACATAGCGCGCGACTACTGCCCTCCATCGAAGAAAACCCCTCGATGAGATCTATGTTGAAGCGGGCCACCTTTACTACCACAGCCAGGCCAGTGGGTTTAGACTGGCCACCCATGGGACTCTTGAACCGCTCGTGCTGGTCGGTCCGGGTAGGGGCCTCCGTGTACAAACGGAAGGACGACTGTGGAGTCTGAGGACAACAAAGCGCTCGTGCGGCGCTTCTACGCAGAGATCGACGCCGGGAACATCGATGCGATGGACGATCTGGTCGCTGAGGACTATCTTGACCACAACCCGCCATTTCCCGGACTTCCGGCCGGACGGGAAGGCCTGAAACAGGCCTTCCGCATATTCTGGAAGGCGACACCAGGGCGGCACGAGATCGAAGACCAGATCGCCGAAGGGGACAAGGTGGTGACCAGGTTAACCGCCTACGGTCGACACGAGGGTGAGCTCCCCGGACCCCTGCCTCCCACAGGTGCCGACCTGCGGGAAACCGGAGTGGCCATCCACCGAGTCGAAAATGGAAAGATCGCCGAGCATTGGTCAGACCGGGACGACCTCGGGCTGATGCGGCAGCTCGGCGTGATCCAGTTACCCGGGGACTGACCCGGCATCCACGTACTGTTCATGGCTGCCGGCACCGCCCGCGTCCTGTCATCGGCCAGCGCGATGATCGTAGCTCATACGGAAGGCGGCCTGGTTCCTGGACAGCGAGGGCAACATCATCAACATCTCGCAGCGCGCGTAGGCCGGAGTCTGGCACCGATCAACGGCGCAAAGCATCGCCGGGGGCAACGAAGCCGAAGGGACCGGCCCCCGTTTTCAAAGCGGGGGCCGGCTTTCGCGTGGTTAGCAGAACGCTGGCGCCTGCAAATCAGTGAATCAGCCCTTGGACTCGTACGCCTTGGGGAGCTTCAGGCCGCGCTCGTCCAGAACGGTGCGCAGGCGGGTGGGGTAGTCACTGATAATGCCGTCCACGCCGAGGTCCATCAGCCGTGTCATGTCCGCCGTGGTGTTGACGGTCCAAGGGATGACCGGCAGGCCGAGCTCGTGGGCTTCCTTGATCATTTCAGGCGTGACGGAGCTGAAGGCGGGGGAGATGACGTCGTAGCCCTGGGCTGCCGCGGCTTTGGCGAGCGATCCGCCGTAGGTGTCGATGTCGATGCCGCCGAGGTTGGGGCTGGCGCCGGGCTTGCCGACCTCGAGCCAGGCGTCGCCGCTGGACAGGGCGACGAGCGGCAACTGCGGGGCGATCTTCTTGGTCAAGTTCAGCGAGGACCAGTCGAACGACTGCACGGTGCTGCGCCCGGCCATCCCGGCGGTGTAGATCTCCGTGACCACGGCCTTGGTCAGGGCCACCATGCCCTCGCCGCCGGACTTCCCGTCCTCCACCTTGGTTTCGATGTTGAAGCGGACCTTCTTGGCGTCGGCGTCGCGCACCAGCTGGAAGACGTCCTTGAGCTCGGCGATCCGGTTGCCCTCGATCACGTCCTGCTCCGGGTACCCCTTGAGCTGGGTGAATCCGCAGTCCAGGGTCTTGATCTGCGCGAGCGACAGTTCGGCGACCCGGTCACCGACGTAGGGGTACTGCGCGTCGCCGGGAGTCGCGGGCGCGGTGTCGCGGCACTTGTCCGCCTGGATTGTGTCGTCATGCCAGACGATCACGTTGCCGTCGGTGGTCAGGTGGGTGTCCAGCTCCAGCGTGGACACGCCGAGCTTCAGCGAGTTGGCGAACGCGGCCAGCGATTCCTCGGTCCACTCGCCGCGGCCGCCGCGGTGCGCCTGCAGGTCAAAGGAGCCGTTGCTCTCGTTGGTCTTGATTGCCGTTGTTGCCTCTGCGGCCTTTGTTGTGGCGGCGTTCGACGACGGCGAGCCGGCTTCGGGG
>NZ_AZSB01000426.1:0-33721 GCF_000520575.1 Arthrobacter sp. I3 | reverse complement strand
ATTCCCGAGCTGGAGAGCCCCGCCTCCACGGCAGCCGCGAGGAACTCCCCGCTGGCCCGCGGGTCCCGTGCCACCACGGCGATCGGCCGCTTCCCGGTCGTGTTGCGGTCATGGCCAAGTACGACGGCGGCGGCCTGGGCCAGCTGCAACGCGAGCTCGGCGGTCAGCAACCCGTTCGCCAGGCCCCGGACTCCATCGGTTCCAAATAATCTAGACATCGGACCAAGTTTAGTCGATGGCCGGTGCAAGTCTGGCTTAAACGGCGAAAGCCCGCCCCGCCGAGTGGCGGGACGGGCTTTCGTGCAAGCGCCATAAGCGCTTGGAAGCAGAATTAACGCTTCGAGTACTGCTGAGCCTTGCGGGCCTTCTTGAGACCGGCCTTCTTGCGCTCGATGACGCGAGCGTCGCGGCGCAGGTAACCGGCCTTCTTCAGGGTGGCGCGGTTGTTCTCGGTGTCGATCTCGTTCAGCGAACGGGCGATGCCGAGGCGCAGGGCACCGGCCTGGCCGGAGATGCCGCCACCGTGGATGCGGGCAATGACGTCGTAGGCGCCGTCAAGATCGAGGATCTTGAAGGGCTCGTTGACGTCCTGCTGGTGCAGCTTGTTCGGGAAGTAGTTCGCCAGCTCGCGGCCGTTGATGGTCCACTTGCCGGAACCGGGCACAACGCGAACGCGTGCAACGGCTTCCTTACGACGGCCAACTGCAGCGCCGGCAACGGTCAGTGCCGGGCGTTCCTTCTTCGGCGCAGCTGCTTCCGCAGCACCGCTCTCCGAGGTGTAGCTGGTCAGGTTTTCCTCAGCCTCAACGGCTTCGGTGGTCAGTTCTTCGTTCTGAGCCACGATTCTCCTTGATAAAAAGTTGGTTGGTGGCCAGGACTACTGGGCGACCTGGGTGATTTCGAAAGTCTTGGGCTGCTGGGCGGCGTGGGGGTGCTCTGCACCGCGGTACACCTTCAGCTTGCCCAGCTGCTGTGCAGCGAGGGAGTTCTTCGGGAGCATGCCCTTGATGGCCTTCTCCACGGCGCGAACCGGGTTGGACTCAAGCAGCTCCGCGTAGTTGACGGAGGTCAGGCCGCCCGGGTAGCCGGAGTGGCGGTATGCGCGCTTCTGCTCCAGCTTGGCGCCGGTGAGGGCAACCTTTTCAGCGTTGATGATGATGACGAAGTCGCCCATGTCCATGTGGGACGCAAAGGTGGCCTTGTGCTTGCCGCGCAGCAGGATTGCGGTCTGGCTGGCAAGACGACCAAGGACAACGTCGGTGGCGTCAATGACGTGCCACTGGCGGTTGATATCGCCGGGCTTCGGGGTGTACGTACGCACGGTGTTTGCCTCGTTCTTGTTCTGGCGTTCTTGTTTTAGGCGTCACTCTTACGGTGCACCTACTATCTATGCGCTACCGGAACAGAGGTGAGGGCTCCATGTAACCAGTCATCCTGAGGTCTCGAATGTGCACGTTGAGTAGCTATCCTGCAACCGGATTCTCAAGCGGGCACGCACCATCGAGATAGGACACGCACAACGACTACCAAGAATAGCCGACGGCGGCCTGTTGGGTCAAAATGGGGTGTCCGGATGCATCCCGTCTGCTCTCAGTTTCAGCAGACAGCCCCGTGCCGGCCCGTCGCATCCCTTGGAGGAACCGTGTCCGATCCCGCCGCCGCCGGTACCATCTCCCTGCTGCTTGGGCAGCCGACCCTGCTGGCGCAGCCGAACGGATCGCTCACCGGATTGCCCTTCATTGCCTTCATAGCCAGTGTTGGTCTCGCCGGCGCATGCCTGTCCCTGCTGGCCGAATTCCTCATCCAGCGCACACTCCCCCGCCTGGGCGGGCCTCTGACGCTACGCATGAAGCTTACGACGGCGGCCGCCACCCTCGCGCTGTCCGCACTGCTGGCGTGGCGGTTCGGCGCCTCCCCAGAGCTTCCCGCCTACATATTGCTGGCTGTAGCCGGCGTCCAGCTGGCGCGAGTCGACATGCAGCACCACCTGCTCCCCAACCGGATGGTTTTACCCCTATTGGTGGTCGGAATTGCGCTTCTTGGGGTCGCCGCCGGCGTGTCCGGCGAGGCAGGTAGCCTGCTACGCGGGGTCGCCGGCGCCTCAATATTGTTCGTTTTGTACCTTTCTCTTGCCCTGACCAGCAAAAACGGCCTTGGAATGGGCGATGTGAAGCTCGCAGCACCACTTGGGCTGTACTTGGGCTACCTAGGCTGGACCCACTTGTTCTACGGCGGAGCCCTGGGGTTTGTCGCTGGCGGCCTCGCCTCCGTGCTCCTGGTCCTCAAAAACCGCGGAAACAAGCCGAAGGAAGTGCCCTACGGGCCCTCGATGCTGGCTGCCGGACTGGCCATAATCCTGCTGCTCCCCTAAGTGGTCGCCGCCTTCACCTGGACTGCTGATTAAGTAAGACGGCTGATCAAACCAAGTAATCGAACCCCTGCCCTACTTGGAAACTGAGTACACCCCGGTTTCGGGGCAGGTGATACCCATTTTTTCCTCCAAAAAGTCGAGTATCGAACTTCATTGCCGTGCCGTTTGCGGCCGTGCAAATGTTGTTCCAACGAAGCTCCAGCAAATAAGCAATCGGGGATTTGCAGGAAATTCGTTTACTAATCACACTCTGGAAAAGGATAAATAAAATGACTGGTCTCATGGTCTCAATGCTCGCTTTTGTTGCCGGCGTCAAGGACAAGCTCACCCCTGAAAAGGGAGCGACTGCGACGGAATACTCGCTGCTGGTTGCTTTCATCGCCTTCCTGGTCATCGGCGGCGCTACCGCCTTCGGAACTTCGCTCAGCGCCTGGTTCACCGAGCTTGGTACACACGTCGCAGCTTGGGCCAACTAGGCCCCACAGCTCAACATTTCAAAAACAGGTCTCAGCCACACACGATGTGCCGCGTCCGTGTCTCGCGGACGCGGCACATTTCTCTTAATCGTCCGCTGCATCTATCCCTGGGGGGATCCCATGAAACGCAGCAATTCGCGAGCGCCCCGGTCTCGGGCGCCGGGGCGGGAACGCGGCTCGGCCGCCGTCGAATTCGCCCTCGTAGCGCCCCTCCTCTTGTCCTTGGTTGTCGGGATCGTGGAGTTGTCATACACGTACAACCTGCAGATTTCCGTGACTCAGGCTGCCCGCGAGGCAGCCAGGACCATGGCGGTCAAGAACAACCAGAGCGACGCCATTGCGGCCGCCCTAGCCGGCGCCCCCGGGCTTAGCGCGGCCGGCTTCACTTATTCATTCACACCGACAGCTTGCGCTGAAGGCAGAACCGCAACGGTCAACGTCACCTACACCGCGAACACCCTGACGAACTTCCTCGGCAGCAGAGTCACTCTTCGTGGAACGGGGGCCATGCGATGCGGCGGCTAACAACTGCGACCAAAGCTGACGGCAAAGAGCGCGGCGCCGCCGGCGTCCTCGTGGCAGTCATGATGCTGGTGCTCATCGGCGCTGGGGCCTTGGCAGTCGATACCGGCCAGATCTACGCCGAGCGCGCACAACTGCAGAACGCGGCGGATGCGGGTGCCATGGCTGCCGCGCAGCAGTGCCATAAGGCGGGAGGCTGCACCGTTGGTCAGGCCATGGCCTGGGCCGCCGAACTGAGTGGACCCAATTCCAATGATGGGGCGACGACTGTAGATTCTGTCGACTTGTCTGTCCCGAACCAGGTCAAGGTGGTGACGTCCACGCGCAGTGGCAGCAACGGATTCCTCACGAAGCTGTTCGCCAGCGCCCTGAATGCACCACCGGTCACGGTACGGGCAAACGCAATCGCGACATTCGGCAATAAGTCGAAAGGGTCCGGATTCCCGCTGGCGCTGTCCAACCATTGCTTCAACCTCTCCGGTGCACTCGCCACTGGCGAGGTCCAGAAGATCTCCTACAAGCCGGGCGGCACCTGCACCGGACCGTCAGGGACACAGATCCCAGGCGGCTGGGGCTGGCTGGACCGAGATTCCCCCTGCAATGCGACCACGCAAACCGGCACCAACAACATGGGATCGGACCCCGGCAACAACCCGCCAACCGACTGCGCCACGATCCTGGATGGCTGGAAGACCACCATCCTCGCAGGTCGCGACGTCAAGGTCTCCTTCCCCGTCTTCGACAACGCAACCAATCAGGGACAGAACGGCACATTCCACATCATCGGCTACGCCACGTTCAAGATCTGGGGCTGGAAATTTGGCAACAACCACTCCTACGAGTTCCGCAATACCGCCAGCGACCCCGGAATGACCAGCGCCTTGGCCTGCAACGCGGGCAACGATCGCTGCGTCATCGGCCAGTTTGTGAAGTTTGAATCCATCGACTCCTGGACGGGGGCGGGTGGCACGGGAGCGAATCTTGGAACGGTTGATATCAAATTAATCAAATAGGTAATTTCTAAGGGGTTATCATGAAAACACGCCTACTGGGAGGCATCGCCGCATTACTTGTGGCCATTATCGGAACCGTATTGCTGGCCACCTATGTTCAGAATGCTGATAAACGGGCATTGGCCAGTACAGAAACTGAAAATATCTACATCGTGCAGAAGTCCATTCCGGCCGGAGCCTCTGCCGAAGCTATCGCCGGCTCGGTGACCAAGAAAGCGGTTCCGAAGCTCGCGATTGCCGAGAACAACGTCACAGATCTCGCGTCCCTGGGCTCGAAGGTTTCAGCCGTCGCGCTGATGCCGGGAGAGCAGCTGCTGTCCAGCCGGATGGTGGAGCAAAATGCCTTCCTTGGACCGGCCCGCGTGCAGGTTCCCTCGGGACTCCAAGAAATCACTCTGAAACTCCCCATCGAGCGAGTAGCCGGCGGGATGCTGAAGGCCGGCGACACAGTGGGGGTCTTCCTTTCGCTGGAAGATACCGGTGGCCAAGCCGGAGGAAAGGTCAGCAAGACACAACTGAGCTTCCACAAGGTCCTCGTGACGGCTGCGCAGTTCAGCGACGGCGCAGCCACACAGACCGGAACGTCGGACACTGCTTCTGGCACCAGCCAGGTTTCCTCGACGTCGAGCAGCAAGTCTCAAGGCGACGGCAACTACCTCATCACCATGGCCAGGAACTCTGCCGATGCAGAGCGGATTGTCTTCGCCGCTGAGTTCGGCAAGATCTACCTGTCCAAGGAGCCGGGCGACGCAGTCGAGTCCACCAAGGGCGTAGTCGACACGGCAGGGCTGTTCCGATGAGCCGCTTCGTACTCATTAGCCCGAACAGCGACTTTGAACGGCTGGTCCGTCTGGCCGTTACCGGACTCCACGGCAGCCTGCACGTGTTTCCGGTCGACTACCTCCCCGAGGGGCCGGCCGACATTCTCCGCCAGATGCAGGGAGAACCCCCGGAAGTCCTGATCCTCGGACCTGGCCTACCGGTGGAAGGTTCCCTCAAGCTGGCCTCCGTCATGGACCTCCAATACCCCGAAATCAGTGTGGTGCTTGCCGCGACGGCCACACCGGAGACAGTCTTGCAGGCCATGCGGGCCGGTGTCCGGGATTTCCTTGATCCCGCGGCCGACGCGGACACCATCCGCATCATGCTGGAGCGGGCCAGCCTCGCGGCGGCGGGCCGGCGTCGCGGACTCGCCCCGCAGGCGTCCGAGCACGCCGATCACGGCGGCGCTGGGCGTGTCATCGCGGTGATGTCACCCAAAGGCGGCGTGGGTAAGACCACGGTGGCCACGAATCTCGCAGTTGGGCTCGGAAAGACGTCACCGATGAGTGTGGTGATCGTCGATCTCGACCTCCAGTTCGGTGATGTGGCCAGCGGTCTGCTGCTCGAACCCGAATTCACCATCACGGACGCCGTACTTGGCGCCGCCAGCCAGGACTCCATGGTCCTCAAGACCTATCTCACAGTCCATCCGGCCGGCATCTATGCTCTGTGCGCACCTCGAACGCCCATCGAAATGGACCGGATCACCGGAGCCCATGTGTCCCATCTGTTGGAGCAACTCCGGCAGGAATTCCGCTACATCGTGGTGGACACGGCGCCTGGGCTGGGCGAACACGTCCTGGCGACGCTGGAACAGGCGACCGATGCCGTCTGGATCTGCGGAATGGACGTTCCCAGCATCCGCGGCATGCGTACCGGCTTCCAGATTCTGGAAGAACTCAACCTGATTCCCGAACACCGCCACATCGTGTTGAACATGGCCGACCGCCGTGCCGGCCTGACTCTCAAGGATGTCGAAGCAACAGTCGGTGCCCCGGTGGACGTTGTGCTCCCGCGCTCAAAGAGCCTCCCTTTCTCCACCAACAAGGGAGTCCCCGTTCTCCAGGACAGCAGCAGGGATACAGCTTCCAAAGGACTGCGCCAGCTGGTGGAGCGATTCAAGCCCGAGTGGGAAGCAAGACCGCACAAGCAACTTCACAGAAGGGCGGTATTCCAGTGAGCCTCACAGACCGATTCCTGCAACTGCGCGGGGAGTCCCCCGCCGGACAACCAGAGGCGGAACAGCCGCCGGCTCCGGTGGATGTCTTCCAGTCTCCGTCGACGCTGGGTCGAATTCACGAGGCCAAGACGGCCGCGGAAGCACGGATCGACGTCGTCGAGGTCCAGCAGACGGCTTCCGTTGCCAGCGAGGCCCTTAACGCGCTCAAGGAGCGGGCCAGCCAGGCGCTCTTCGAGCGGCTGGGCTCCCGGATTACCGACTCCTCCATCGGCGAGGCCGAGCTGCATCAGTCCGTCAAGGACGAGCTCAAGCTGGTGGTCGAAGACGAGCAGATCCCGCTCTCGGGCCCTGAACGCCAGCGGTTGATTCGAGAGATCATCGATGACGTCCTGGGCCATGGTCCGATTCAGCGCTACCTGGACGATCCCGCCGTCACCGAAGTCATGGTCAACCGTTTCGACCAGATCTACGTTGAACGCCAGGGCCAGCTGCACCTGACGGACACGAAGTTCACTTCGGACGAGGCCCTTCGCCGGGTGATTGAGCGGATCGTCTCTAACGTGGGCCGGCGGATCGATGAGTCCTCGCCCCTTGTGGACGCCAGGCTGTCGGACGGATCCCGCGTCAACGCCATCATTCCGCCACTGGCAGTGAACGGACCCGCGCTAACCATCCGCAAGTTCGGCAGGGATCCCCTCACCGTCGACAACCTGATCGCCATGGGAAGCCTGTCTCCCGAGATGGCCGAACTGCTGCACGCCTGTGTTCTGGCACGCATGAACATCATCGTCTCCGGCGGCACGGGCACTGGCAAGACGACCCTGCTCAACGTGCTCTCCTCGTTCATTCCGGCCTCGGACCGGATCGTCACGATCGAGGACGCCGTGGAACTACAGCTACAGCAGGACCACGTGGTGCGGCTGGAGAGCAGGCCGCAAAACATCGAGGGCAAGGGTGAGGTCTCCATTCGCGACCTCGTAAGGAATTCCCTCCGCATGCGGCCAGACCGGATCGTCGTCGGCGAAGTCCGTGGCGGGGAGTGCCTTGACATGCTGCAGGCCATGAACACCGGTCACGACGGCTCTATCTCAACGGTCCACGCTAACTCGCCACGTGACGCCATCGCCAGACTCGAAACCCTGGTCCTGATGGCGGGCATGGACCTTCCGCTGCGGGCCGTGCGTGAGCAAGTGGCCTCTGCCGTAAACCTAATCGTGCACATCTCGCGGCTCCGCGACGGTTCCCGGCGCGTCACCCACATCACCGAGGTCCAGGGCATGGAAGGCGACATCGTGACGCTCCAGGACGCGTTCGTTTTCGACTATTCCGCCGGCGTGGACGCCAATGGCAGGTTCCTCGGCAAACCGGTTCCTACTGGAGTCCGGCCGAGGTTCACGGACCGGTTCGACGAGCTCGGTATCCATATCTCTCCGGCGGTCTTCGGCGTCCAGCCGGTCAGGGGGCGGTAGCAATGCTTCCGGAAATTTCACCCCTCGCCTTCGTGGCCGGCCTCCTGATGGTCTATGGAGCCCTTGCGATCACGTTCACAGTAGTGCTCAAGTCACGGTCCGCCGTGCCGCTGTCCCGGCGGAGGCCCGACGCTGCACCGCAGACCTCAGCCTTCACTAAGCTGACGGACCAGACAGTCAGGGCCCTTAACAGTGGCGTTCGGGGTAGCACTCACGGGGTCCTGAGCCGGGACAGGCTCGATGCTGCAGGTCTCAAGAAAGGTCCAGGCGATTACCTCCTGATGGCCGGCGCCGCTACGCTCGTGGCCGGAGTCCTCGGGTTTTTCACCGGCGGCCTGTTCTCGGCCCTGCTTCTGGCCATCCTGGCCCCCGTTCTCCTGTACATGCTGCTCAACGTCCGGATCTCCCGGCGCCGACGGAAGTTCGATGAGCAGGTGCCCGACACGCTTCAGATGTTCTCCGGCGGCCTCCGTGCTGGCCACAGTCTTTTGCGGGCAATTGATGCTGCGGCTCAGGAAAACGAGGCACCCATGGCCGAGGAACTCAGCCGGGTGGTCAACGAGACGAGGATCGGCCGAGACCTGGGCGAATCGCTCGACGAAGTGGCCCGCCGGTCAGATAACGAGGACTTCGGCTGGATCGCGCGGTCCGTTGAGATCCACCGGGAAGTCGGCGGGGACCTCGCAGAAGTGCTGGACCATGTTGGAGAAACCATCCGGGACCGGAACCAGATCCGCGGCCAGGTCCGCGCCCTCAGCGCAGAAGGAAGAATTTCGGCTCTCGTCCTGATGGCGTTGCCGATCGTCATGTTCATTTGCCTGACCCTCTTCAACCCGCTGTATTCAAGAGTGTTTACGACCACGTTGCCCGGATACCTCATGATCGCCGCCGCGGCGCTACTCCTGGTTGTCGGCGGCTTATGGCTCAGCCGGCTCATCAAGCCGAAGTTCTAGGAAAGCAGGGAGAGAACCATGCAAACTATTGCCTACGCCGCCATTCTGGCGGTCATCGCCCCGCTGTCCCTTATGACGTGGCTGGCTTTGACAGGAGACCGTGCCGGTTTCAGGAATATCCAGTCCAATCTGGGACACCGTCCCCAGGTTCGGGAGTCCGCGCTGACGGCCAACGAACAGTTGGCGTCGCTGACCAGAAGGGCAATGCCCAAGGGCTACGCTGCCTGGTTGGACAAGCAGGTCGCGGGTGCCGGCCGACCCAAGGCGTGGCCGTTGGCCCGCGTCATCATGGTAAAGCCGCTGCTCGCCCTGGCCGGCGCCGTCCTCGGCATACTGGTTTACGCCGCTGATCCGTCGGCCATGAAATTTGTCCTCTTTCTCGGCGTGACCGCACTTTGCTATTTCCTCCCGGACATCCTCCTCCGGAATTACGCGGAGAAACGCCGGGCTTCGATCAAGCTCGAGCTCCCCAATGCCCTGGACCAGATGCTCATCTCGGTCCAGGCCGGACTGGGATTCGAGACGGCCATGGCGCGAGCCGGGGAATCTGGTAGAGGGCCTCTGGCGGACGAACTCGTTAGAACCCTACAAGACATCCAGGTGGGTCGGTCCCGCAAGGAGGCGTATCTGGCGATGGCCCAGCGGGTTGATGTGCCGGATCTGCGATCCTTCGTCAGGTCAGTCGTCCAAGCCGACAGTTACGGCATCGCAATCGCAAGCGTCTTGAAGTCCCAAGCACAAGTAATGCGGGTCAAGCGCCGCCAGCGGGCCGAAGAGCACGCTATGAAGATGCCGGTAAAAATGCTGTTCCCGCTGATCTTCTCCATCCTTCCCGCGCTGTTCATCGTGGTGCTGGGACCCACAGTCCTCAGCATCATGGACGTCATCGCCAACCGTTAGGACAGCGAACGCACCGTTGCCCGTTCCGTGGGCAGCCTATAGACCGGACCCCCTTGGACCCAGAGCCGAGGGGGTCCTCCTGTGTGTCCGGGCAAAGGCGCGTGCTCCAGCGCAGTATGTGCGCAGGGAATGTACAGGAAACGTGCAGTTTGGGAAGCCTTAGCACAGGATGCGTCAAAGGCGAATCGTCGGCGTGTCGTCGGTTGCTAAGTTCCTCTCAGTGCTGGTGCAGGGCCAGCCGCCCAACTCGCTCAGGAGTCCCCAATGCGTTCCATTCTCTCCAGCTTCGCAGCCCGTCTTCGCCGAGATCAGCGCGGCGCCACCGCCGTCGAATACGGCATCATGGTCTCCCTCATCGCGGTCGTGATCATCGTCGCCGTGACGCTCCTCGGCACCACGATGAAGAACACGTTCAACCAGGTGCAGTGCCAAGTCTCAGGTAAGACCTGGACAGCCGCTACGTCGACTTGCGCGTAGCGCCCGCCAAGGTAATTCTCCGTTAACCAGTCCGCTCAGGAGGCATTCATGCGTTCTTTCTTCAGTAACGTCGCTGCCCATCTTTGCCGCGACCAGCGCGGCGCCACCGCTGTCGAATACGGCATCATGGTCTCGCTGATAGCGGTCGTGATCATCGCGGCTGTCACGCTCCTCGGCGGCACCTTGCATGACACGTTCGTGCAGGTGCAATGCTCCGTATCGCATGGGACTTTCGCTGCAGGTGGCGCGGCCGGGCAGGCTTCCTGCACGCCGTAATCCCCGTCGGCCCCGAATCATCGTTTGGTGGCGGCTCGGAGCCGCCACCACACGACCACCCGGCAAGCGACAGGGAGAAAGGCGTCCCCCTATGTCCACGACAAAAGAACGGGGGGCCGTGGCTGTGGAGTTCGCCCTCCTGGCTCCGGTACTGATCATGCTGCTGTTGGGCATCATGGAGTTCGGTCGCGCCTACAACGTCCAGATTTCGCTGTCTAACGCCGCCCGCGAAGGCGTGCGCGTGATGGCAATAGGCAACGACCCCACGGCCGCGCGGATTGCAGCCAAAAACGCGGCCCCGGCTCTGAAGCCTGCCCTGACGGACGCCAATATCACCCTCAATCCCGCCACCTGTACCACCGGAGCGCAAGTGACCTTCACAATCTCCTACACCCTCGCCACCATGACAGGCTTCGCCGGGCCATTCCCGATGCAAGGCACGGGAGTCATGGTATGCGGCGGCTAGGCAAGGTGAGCGCGGAGGAAGACGGCGAGCGCGGCGCCATCAGCATCCTGGTCGCGATCCTCATGGTCACCCTGTTGGGGTTCGCCGCGCTGGCTGTCGACGTCGGCATGCTTTACGCAGAGCGGACCCAGGATCAGAACGGCTCGGATGCAGCGGCTCTCATGATCGCCCAGAAGTGCGCCAAGAACATCAACGACGCCGACTGCTCCACCAGTTCCCCACTGGCCCGTGGCCTCGCCAACGACAACGCTCCCGACGGCGCGAGCAACATTGCGGCCCTTGTCCTGGACAAGGCCGCCCGCACCGTGAAAGTAACGGTAGGGGCCCAGGAAGCAGGTAAGACGCCCAACAGGGTTTCCCTCTTCTTTGCCCGTGCCATGGGTTTTTCAAGCGCCGAAGTAACAGCCACGTCCCGTGTGCAGTGGGGGACTCCGTCCACGGGCACGATCCTTCTGCCCCTGGCCATAGCCCAATGCAAGCTCAACCTGATACCCGGTTCGCTGACTGGCGCCGAACAAGTCCTGGACATGGATTCCGGCGGCTGTGGCGAGATCCCGGGTGGCTTCGGCTGGATTACGGATAGCGATGCAAAATGCGGAGTCACCCTGACCGCCGGACAGGCGAACAGTGCTGGCGCATGGTTCACCAGCAACACGGGAGCGAGCGCACCACAGGAGTGCACGGCTGCGGACATGAGCAAGATGAATGACCAAACAGTCCTTTTCCCGCTGTACGACGTGGCCACCGGTAACGGCTCCAGCGGCAAGTATTACGTGAAGGGATTTGCCGCCTTTCATGTCACTGGCTACCGGTTTTCCAATTACAACTGGTCATTGAGCGGGACGCTCAAGAACAAGACCATCAGGGGCTATTTCGTCCGTTACGTCTCGCTGTCCGACGCCTTCGCACTCGGCGCGGCACCAGACTACGGGACCTCAATAGTCCGCCTTACCATTGGAGCGCCCTAATAGTGAAGTCACGCTTATTGGCAGGCATAGCGGCCCTGGTGCTGGCCGTCGTCGGAGCCATCCTGGTAGTCAGCTACGCGCAGGGCGCCGACAGCAGGGCGGTGCAGGGCCTGCAGCCCGTCACCGTTCTCGTGGTGTCGAAAGCTGTGCCGGCCGGCACGTCGGTCGCGGCCTTGAAAGCATTCGTGACCAGCCAGGATCTTCCCGGAAAAGCCGTCTCGAAGTCGGCTCTCACGAACCTGGACGGGCTGGCCGGCAAAGTCACCGCCGTCGACCTCCTCCCTGGCGAACAGCTCGTCGCCGAGCGGCTGATCGAGCCGGAGGCACTAAAGGCGAGCGGAGCGATTGAAGTGCCTAAGGGCCTGCAGGAGGTTTCCTTCCAGCTCGAGCCCCAGCGGCTCGTCGGCGGCCGTCTCGCGGCGGGCGACCATGTGGGTGTCTTCATCAACCTCAAGGACGGCGGCCTCGAGGCGAAGGCAGACAAAGAGACTACCCAGCTGACGGTACACAAGGCTCTCGTGACGGCTGTCCAGCGCGCCCCGGTGGTGGCCCCGTCCCCGCAGCCCTCTGCCGCCGGCTCCCCCGCGGATGCCGAGGACACGTCGCTGCCCACCGGCTCCATGATCGTTACTGTCGCCGTGAATGACATGGACGCCACAAAGATTGTCTATGCCGCAAACTTCACGGAATCGGCCAGCATCTGGCTGAGCAAGGAACCGATCAACGCAACGGACAGCGGCCGCCCCGGCATCGTGACGCGACCAGAGGTGTACAAATGAGCCGCTTTGTCCTGATTTCGCCGAACACGGATTTCGATGCCCGCGTCCGTCAGGCGCTGGCCGGCGGTCTTCCGGGCGGCCTGCAGACGTTCGCGTTCGTCAATCCCGCGAACCCGGCGGAACTCTTCGCCAGCCTCAACCAGGAACGGCCCGAGGTCCTGATCCTGGGACCGGACGTGCCGGTGGAGGACGCCCTGCGCCTGGCGACGGTGTTCGACGTCCAGATTCCCGAGCTCAGCGTCATCCTGGTCGGCGAGCCCGATCCGAACTTCGTCCTGCTGGCCATGCGGGCAGGTATCCGCGACATCCTCAGCCCGGCGGCGGACCCGGCCCAGATCCGGGTGCTGCTGGAGCGGGCCTGCCAGTCGTTCGCCACCCGCAACCGGACCACGGCGGCCAGCCAGCCGGACAGCCCCAAGGGATTGGTGATCGGCGTCTTCTCCCCCAAGGGCGGCGTCGGAAAAACCACGATTGCCACCAACATCGCCATCGGGCTCGGCAAAGTGGCGCCCATGGGCGTGGTGATAGTTGACCTGGACCTACAGTTCGGGGACGTCGCCTCGGGCCTGTACCTGAACCCGGAGCACACCGTGACCGACGCCGTCTCGTCCGCGGCCAGCCAGGATTCCCTCGTGCTCAAAGCCTTCCTCACCGTCCACCCCGGGAGCATCTACGCCCTCTGCGCCCCCCGGACGCCCGAGGAGGCTGACGACATCACACCGCAGCAGGTCACCCGCCTGCTCGAACAACTGGCCGAACAGTTCCAGTACGTCGTGGTCGACACCGCGCCCGGGCTCCCGGAGGTCGGGCTGGCCGCCCTCGAGCAGTGCACCGACGCCGTCTGGGTGACGGCCATGGACGTGCCGAGTATCCGCGGGCTGCGCTCCGGCCTGGATATCCTCCGGCGCCTGGACCTGCTGCCCGAGACCCGGCACGTGGTGCTGAACATGGCGGACTCGAAGTCCGGGTTGAGTGTCCAGGACGTCGAGGCGACCATCGGTGCGCCCGTGGACGTCAGCATCCCGCGGTCCAAGGCAGTGGCGTTCTCCACCAACCGCGGCATCCCGGTCCTTCAAGACGGACGCAAAGATCCTGCCATCAAGGGACTGAAACAGCTCGTCAACCGGTTCGATCCCGCCTGGCGCGCCACCGCCCAGAAGAAACTGCACCGCCGGGTGGTGGTCTGATGAAACTGTCCGAACGGCTCCGCTCCGCCGAGGGAACGATTGCGTCCGGCCCACGGGTCGAATCCCCGCAGGCCGCATCTCCGGTGGCCATGTCCCCCACCGGAGGAAGCGCGACGACGGCGGCAGCGCCGGCCGCCGTCGTGCTCCAGAAGATCGGCCGCCCACCAGTGCCGGCTTTCCCGGAGCACCAGGACTCCCGCGCCCGGGGCCAGCAGCCCGTCGACGCTTTCGCCGCCCTCAAACAGCGGGCCGCCACTGCGTTGTTCGAGCGCATGGGAACCCGCTTCAACGATTCGGCAACCACGGAAGAGGACCTCCGCACCTCCGCGCGGGAGGAGTTGACGCGCATCATCGACGCCGAGCAGGTCCCCCTGTCCGCCGAAGAGCGATCCCGGCTGGTCCGCGACGTGGCCGACGACGTCCTGGGCTACGGCCCGTTGCAGCGCCTTCTGGACGATCCCGCCGTCACGGAAATCATGGTCAACCGGATGGACCAGATCTACGTGGAACGCAACGGCAAACTGACCTTGACGGAGTCGCGGTTCAGCTCCGAGGACCACCTCCGCAAGGTGATCGAGCGCATCGTTTCCAAAGTGGGCCGGCGCATCGACGAGTCCTCGCCCCTCGTGGATGCGCGGCTCGAGGACGGGTCCCGCGTCAACGCCGTTATCCCGCCGCTCGCCGTCGGCGGTTCGTCGCTGACCATCCGAAAGTTCAGCAAGGTGCCGCTGACTGTCCGGAACCTCATCGAGTTCGGCACGTTGACGCCGGAAATGGCGGAACTGCTGAACGCCTGCGTGAAGGCCAAGCTCAACATCATCGTCTCGGGCGGCACCGGCACCGGCAAAACGACACTGCTGAACGTCCTTTCCTCGTTCCTGCCCCACGACGAGCGGATCGTGACGATCGAGGACGCCGTCGAACTCCAGATCCAGCAGGAACACGTGGTGCGGCTGGAAAGCCGGCCGTCGAACACTGAGGGCAAGGGCGAGGTGACCATCCGCGAACTGCTGCGGAACTCCCTGCGCATGCGACCGGACCGGATCGTGGTGGGCGAGGTCCGCGGCGGCGAATCACTGGACATGCTCCAGGCCATGAACACCGGCCACGACGGGTCACTCTCGACAGTGCACTCCAACTCGCCCCGGGATGCCGTGGCCCGTCTGGAGACGCTGGTGCTCATGGCCGGCATGGACCTGCCGCTGCGCGCCATCCGGGAACAGATCGCCTCGGCCGTCAACCTGATTATCCAGATCTCCCGGCTGCGGGACGGCACCCGGCGGATCACCCACGTCACGGAGGTCCAGGGCATGGAGGGCGACATCGTCACGCTCCAGGACGCCTTCGTGTTCGACTACGCCGCCGGCGTCGACGCCCACGGCCGGTTCCTCGGCAGGCCCGTCCCCACCGGCATCCGCCCGCGTTTCATCGACCGTTTCGAGGACCTGGGCATCCACGTCTCCCCGGCTGTGTTTGCCGCGCCGCTGACCCCGGCCGGAAGGGCGTGATCTGTCCATGACTCTGCTGCCCATCGGCGTCGGCCTGCTCTTCAGCGCGGTGCTGGTCCTGGGATTCGTGCTGCTCGCCCCCGGCGGGGCCAGTGTCCCCCTGGACCGGCGCAGGCCCATCCAGGGCCAGGCCGACTCGCAGCTGACCCGGTTCGCCGGCTCGGCCGTCCACCTGGTCGACGGGTTCTTCTCCGGCCGCAAAGTCCGGCTCTTCAACCGCGAGTCGCTGGAACAGGCCGGCCTGCGCCTGAGCCAGGCCGACTTCTACGTCCTGCTCCTGGCCGGAGCGGTTGCGGGGGGCCTCGCCGGGTTCGTCGTCGCGGGCCCGTTGCTGGCGGTCCTGCTGGTGCTCCTGGCGCCGGTCGTGGGCCACCTCGTGCTCGGCATCCTGGCCGGCAAGCGCCGCACCAAGTTCGACCAGCAGCTCGGCGATACCCTGCAGCTGCTCTCCGGCGGCCTCCGGGCCGGGCACAGCATCATGCGCGCCATTGACGCCGCCGCGTCCGAATCGCAAAGCCCGACGTCGGAAGAGATGCGCCGCGTCGTGACGGAGACCAGCCTGGGCCGGGACCTCCTGGACTCGCTGAACGACACCGCGGACCGGATGCGGAACGAGGACTTCGTCTGGATCGCCCAGGCCATCCAGATCAACCGCGAGGTGGGCGGGAACCTGGCCGAAGTCCTGGACCAGGTCAACGAGACCATCCGCGAGCGCAGCGAGATCAAAGGACACATCAAATCCCTCGCCGCCGAGGGAAAGTTCTCCGCGTACATCCTCATGGCCATGCCGATCGGGATCGTGGTGATGCTGATGCTGGTCAATCCCGGCTACATGAACGCCATGTTCACGCACCCGCTGGGCTGGGGCATGATCGCCGCCTCCGTCATCCTCATGACCATTGGCGGGCTGTGGATGCGCAAAATCATCGACCTGAAGTTCTGAGGCAACCATGGCACCTGCTGTACTTCTTGCCATGCTGCTGGTGGCGTTGCCGCTCGGCTATCTGGCGTGGTCGCTGCTCTCCGTCGACCGGAGGTCACAGCGCGCCATGCGGGAGATGCTCGCGCTCGGCACGGACCCTGCCGAACTCACCCGGCGGGAGCGCAGCAGCCTGCTGGAACGGGCCGGCCACCGTCTGACTCCGGCGGCCTACGTCCGCAAACTGGACCGGCTGTTGGCCCTCGCCGGGCGCCCCGCGTCGCTGCCGCTGGGCCGCGTACTCGCGGCCAAGCCGCTCCTTGGGCTGTTGGGCGCACTGCTGGGCTTCTGGATCAGCGCCAACAGCCCGACGCCGATCCTCAAGCTCGTGGGAATCTTTGTGTTCCTGCTCGGCTACTTCATCCCCGATCTCCTGCTGTACAGCAAAGGGCAGGAGCGCCAGAAGACCATGCAGCTGGAACTGGCCAACACGCTGGACCAGATGCTGATCTCCGTGGAAGCGGGTCTGGGCTTCGAAGGCGCCATGGCCCGGGCCGGCGAGAACGGCAAGGGCCCGCTGGCGGAGGAACTGATCCGGACCCTGCAGGACATGCAGGTAGGGCGCAGCCGGCGCGAGTCCTACGTGGCACTGGCGGAACGGACCAACGTGCCCGAGCTGCGCAGCTTCGTCCAGGCTGTGGTCCAGGCCGACACTTACGGCATTGCCATCAGCCGGGTGTTGCGGGTGCAGGCGAAGGTCATGCGGGTCAAACGCCGGCAACGGGCCGAGGAGAAGGCCATGAAGCTGCCCGTCACCATCCTGTTTCCCCTGCTGTTCTTCATCTTCCCTGTGCTTTTCATCGCCATCCTGGGCCCGGCCGTCATCAACGCCATCGACACGTTCAGCGGTCAGTAGCAGCCGCCGACACGGTCCGGGACGAAGCGCCTGCGACCGTGATTGGTTCCCTCGGGAAAGCCTCAGGGTTTCCGCAGGATAGACCGGGCTGCAAGGCATCGGCCGCATCAGCAAGTAGCGTGGTCACATGTCCCTTCCAAGCGCTTGCCCCGACGACGGAGATGCGGGCATTGCCCTCGCTCCCACCACCTCTCCGGGACTGCCGGCGCCTGCCCTCACGGCATCCAGCGCGGCAGCGGCCTTCCCGGAGGTCATCCCCGAGGACCTGCCGCCGGCGGCCCCGCTCGTGGACCCTGCCGCGCTTCAGGACCTGGGTGCACAGCTGGAAAATCCGGCCGTGGCGAAGGGATTTGCCAGGGACTACACCCGGATGTGGGACCAGCGCTACCGCTCGCTGGCCTCGGCCCTCGAACGCGGGGATCTCGCGGGCTCGATGGACGCTGTGCTGAGCCTGAAGACGTCCTCGGCCATGGTCGGAGGCCTGCGCCTGGCCCAGCTCGCCGGCGAACTGGAGAACGCCCTCAGGGCCGGAGACATTGGCCGCGCGCTGTCGCTCCTGCACGACGTTGCCGCGCGCGGCGGGGAAACCGTCGACGAGCTCCAGTTCAGCTACGTCCTGTGGGACAGCTAGGGCCGGCGGGACCTCTGCCGCCTACAGGTTTCCCGGGTGCCGGGCGCCGGAAGCCCCTCCCTGGGCTACCGCGCCGGCGACAGCCGGTAGCCCACGCCGCGCACGGTCTGCAGCCAACGCGGCTGCACGGGGTCCTCGCCGAGTTTCCTCCGGAGGTTGCCAATATGCACCTCGACGGCGCGTTCGTCGGATTCGCTGATGTAGGCGTCCGCCCGGTAGTAATCGCCCCGGACCACGCGCACCAGCTCGGTCTTGGACCGCACGGCGCCGGCGCCCTTCAGGAGCGCCTGCAGGAGGTCGAACTCGCTGCGGGTCAGGCTGACCGCCACGCCGTCGACACTCACGGACCGGGTCTCGGGGTTCAGGTCCAGGCCGTTGTGGTGCAGCACCGGACTCTGGGACACTGCCGGGACGGCGGCCGCCACAGGATCCGTCGCGGATCCGTCCACGGCGCCGAGGTCCTGCCGCGGCCGGCGCATCATGGCACCCACACGCGCGCGCAGCTCCCGGGGCCGGAATGGCTTCGCCAGGAAATCATCAGCCCCGGTATGAAACGCCGTCAGAGTGTCCAGTTCGTCGGTCCGCGCCGTCAGCATGACCACGTACGCGTCACTGAACTGCCGGATCCGGCGCAGCACCTCGAAACCGTCGATGTCGGGAAGCCCGACATCCAGGGTGACCACACTTGCCTCCCGCGCCCTGACGACGTCGACCCCTTCACGTCCGCCGGCCGCCGAGTGGACTTCGAACCCTGCCTGGCTCAATACGGCTTCGACAAGGTTCCGAACATCTTCGTCGTCTTCTACAACGACGGCGACTCCCAGGTCGGTCATGGCCCCCCTCATGTGTCACGCTACGCTGCCGTTCGCGGATGCGGCGGCAGCAATGATCTCGCCGGCCCCCACCGGCAATGTCAGAATACCCACCCTAAGGGGCAAATTCGCGGCTGCCCGGTAACAGAAATGGCAAAACTTCGATTTATGTCAAATTTGCGTGACACAAGGTGTAAAACTGGAGCAACGGGAAGGGGGCACGGCGTCTTTGCATAGACAGCGGCTGATCCGCAGTGTGGATCGACACGGCAAGGCTCTGGGGCCGCGCGGGCGGGTCCTCGTGTGCCAGTCGCCGCTGGCCGTGATGCTGGCCGGAATCGTCATGGCTACCCCGGCCGCCTGGCCCGGCCTTCCGGACAGCATCCTGTGCCGGTACGCCTTTGCCCTGCAGGCCGCCCTCCTTGTGGCCTGCGTCCTGGTCCCCTGGCAGCGTTTTGGGCCGTTGGCGCCGCTCGTCATCCCTGTCCTGGACCTGGTCGCGATTGGGCTGCTCCGGGACGGCACCACCGCCGGGCTGCCGGATCCCGGTGTGCTCTCCGTCCTGCCCGTGGTGTGGATTTCGGCGTCCAGGCTCTCCGCCCCCGCGAGCCTTTCACTGAGTTTCTCGGTGCCCCTCCTGGCCGCCCTGCCCTGGCTGCTGGGGGACCGGTCGGCACCGCTTGCGGTCCGCACGGCCGAAGCCTTACTGGTGCCCCTGATGATGCTCGCGGTCTCCCTGGCCATGCGTTTCGCGCGGGCACGCCTGCGGCACGAGCAGCGGCGGATCAAATCCAAAGAAGCCGAACTGGAGGTCCTGCTAGCGGACAGCCGGGAGCGCGAACGGCTCCTGAACACCATTCTTGACACCGTCGACGTCGGGATCGTCGCAGTGGACGCCAGCGGCCGCCGGCTGCTGACGAACACGTGGCAGGCCGAACTCGAGGAATCCGCGGCCGCGGCGCCCCCGCTGATGGCCGAACCGGCGGGGGAAGTACTGCCGGAGGAAGAGGGCCGGCTCCTGCTGACCGCGCAGGACCGAAGCACCCCCCTGCCGCCGGAGCGCCGTCCCATCCGGCGGGCGCTGGCGGGCGAGTCCTTTGCCGACTACCTTGTCTGCTTCGGTGAGGCGGCGGCCAGCCGTGTGGTCTCGACCGGGGCCCGGCCCCTGAAGAACGACGCCGGCGACTTCCGCGGCGCCGTGGTGGTCTTCAATGAGGTGACCGGCCTGGTGGATGCCCTCGCAGCGAAGGACGAGGTCGTCTCCACCGTCTCCCACGAATTCCGCACGCCGTTGACGTCCATCATCGGCAACCTGGACCTGGTGCTCGCCGACACCGAGGGCCTGGACAGCCCGGTGGTCCGCCGCGTCGAAGTGGCGCAGCGCAACGCGGAGCGGCTGCTGGCCCTGGTCTCGGACCTTCTCATGTCCGCCAGCGCCGCGGTCCATGTGCATCCGCGCCGCACCGACCTCGCCGGCATCGTGGAGGCGAGCCTCGGCTCGGCCCAGGCCCACGCCCAGGCGTCCCGCGTCTGCCTCGCCACGGACGTCCAGGGTCCGCTCTGGGCCCACGTGGACCCGCTCCGGATCAGCCAGGCCCTGGACAACCTCGTTTCCAACGCGATCAAGTACTCGCCCGACGGCGGATCGGTGCGGGTCTCCGCCAGCTCCGGCGACGGCCTGGTGCGCCTTCACGTCGAGGACACCGGGATGGGCATGACCGCCGCCGACGCCGGGCGGGTCTTCACCCGTTTCTTCCGCAGCCCGGCCGTCCGGGACGGATCCATTCCGGGCGCCGGCCTGGGGCTGTCCATCACCAAGGCCATCGTGGAAGGGCACGGCGGATCCATCTCGTGCCGCACCAGTCCGGGCCACGGCAGCACGTTCACCCTCGAGCTTCCCGCCTAATTTAGGCCCGCAGTGCCCGCGTCAGTTCGGCCCGGGCCAGCATGCCGCTCTCTGTCGGGTAGGCCACTTCCTCGAGCACCAGCGGGTGCGGGGCTGCGAGCACGGAGCGGGCGTCGCGCTGCCGGGCGAGGAGCCGCTCGTAGAGCCATTCCGGGGCCTCTTCGCCCTCCCCCACGTACAACGCCGAGCCCACCAGGGAGCGGACCATGTTGTGGCAGAACGCGTCAGCCTGAACGGTGACGACAATGACGCCGTCCGCACCGCGCTCGAATTCGAAGCGCTGCAGTTCGCGGATGGTCGTGGCCCCCTCGCGGGGCTTGCAGTACGAGCGGAAGTCCTGCAGGCCCAGCAGCGGCGCGGCGCCCTCGTTGAGGAGACCGACGTCCAGCGGAACCTTGTGCCACAGGGTCGAGGCGCGTCCCAGCGGGTCCCACAGCGCGGGGCCGTCCGCGATCCGGTAGGAATAGCGGCGCCAGAGGGCTGAGAACCGGGCGTCGAAGCCAACGGGTGCCACGCTCACACGGTGCACCTCGATGGCGCCGCTGAGGTCGCCCAGGCCACGGCTCAAGGCACCGCGGATGCGGCGGAGAAGGGCGACGGCGGGATCCAGTTCGGCGCCCCGGTTCAGGCCCAGCCACTCCGCCTCGCTGAGGTCCAGGTGGACCACCTGGCCGCGGGCGTGCACCCCGGCGTCGGTGCGCCCGGCAACCGTAACCCGGACGGGGCGGCGGATCAGCAGCGCGAGGGCCTCCTCCAGGACGCCCTGGACGGTGCGCAGTCCCGGCTGCACGGCCCACCCGCTGAACGGGCCGCCGTCGTACGCCACATCCAGCCGGATACGCAAAAACCCGCCACCCCCCAAGACGGGGGCAGCGGGTTTGAGCTCGTTCATAGACTTAAGTCTATAAGAAAGATTTAGCGAATTACTTCGCGTCCTTCTCGGACTCAGCGGCTGCTTCTTCAGCGGCCGGAGCCTCTTCGGTAGCGGCTTCGGTCTCAGCGACCGGAGCCTCTTCGGTCTCAGCAGCCTCTTCGGTCTCGGCAACCGGAGCTGCTTCGGCCTTTTCGGCGTCCTTCTTGTCGGCGTCGCGCTTGGCAGCAGAGGTAGCCTCAGCTACCACGGCCTGCTTTGCGGAAACCGGCTCGAGAACCAGTTCGATGACAGCCATGGGAGCGTTGTCGCCCTTGCGGTTGCCGATCTTGGTGATGCGGGTGTAGCCGCCATCGCGGTTTTCCACTGCCTGTGCAATGTCGGTGAACAGCTCGTGGACGACGCCCTTGTTGCTGATCAGGCCGAGTACACGACGGCGGGACGCGAGGTCGCCACGCTTGGCGAAAGTCACCAGGCGCTCGGCGTACGGCTTCAGGCGCTTGGCCTTGGTCACCGTGGTGGTGATCCGCTTGTGCTCGAAAAGTGCGGCGGACAGGTTCGCGAGCATAAGACGCTCGTGAGCCGCTCCGCCTCCGAGGCGCGGACCCTTAGCGGGGGTAGGCATTATAGTTTCTCCTCATTGGAAGCCGTTGTGCTGCGCACACCAGGGTGCATCCAGCCAGCCGGCCAAGATCTGTTGGTTAGAGCTCGTCGTCGCTGAACGCGGCGTCGTCCTCTTCGATGGCTGCGGCACGTGCTGCGAGATCGAAACCGGGAGGGGAGTCCTTGAGGGACAGGCCCAGTTCGACCAGCTTGGCCTTGACCTCATCGATGGACTTCGCGCCGAAGTTGCGGATGTCCATGAGGTCAGCCTCGGAGCGGGCAACGAGTTCACCCACGGTGTGGATGCCCTCACGCTTGAGGCAGTTGTAGGAACGGACCGTCAGGTCCAGATCCTCGATCGGCAGTGCCATGTCGGCTGCCAGGGCAGCGTCCGTCGGCGACGGACCGATCTCGATACCTTCAGCTGCGGTGTTCAGCTCGCGGGCCAGACCGAACAGTTCCACCAGGGTGGTACCTGCCGAAGCAACGGCGTCGCGCGGGGCGATTGCCTGCTTGGTCTCGACGTCGACAATGAGCTTGTCGAAGTCAGTGCGCTGCTCAACACGGGTAGCTTCCACGCGGAAAGTAACCTTCAGGACCGGCGAGTAGATCGAGTCGACCGGGATGCGGCCGATCTCGGAGTCGCCGGACTTGTTCTGAGCTGCCGAAACGTAGCCGCGACCGCGCTCGATGGTCAGTTCGAGTTCGAACTTGCCCTTCGAGTTCAGCGTGGCAATGTGCAGATCCGGGTTGTGGAATTCGACGCCGGCCGGCGGAGCGATGTCCGCGGCGGTGACGACTCCCGGTCCCTGCTTGCGCAGGTAAGCAACAACCGGCTCGTCGTGCTCGGAGGAAACCGACAGGTTCTTGATGTTCAGGATGATCTCAGTGACATCTTCCTTGACACCCGGAACCGTGGTGAACTCGTGCAGCACGCCATCGATCCGGATGCTTGTTACAGAGGCACCGGGGATGGAGGAGAGCAGGGTACGGCGGAGGGAGTTTCCGAGGGTGTAACCAAAGCCCGGCTCCAGCGGTTCGATGATGAACCGTGAGCGGTTTTCGGAGACGACCTCTTCGGAGAGGGTGGGGCGCTGTGCAATGAGCACTTAGGTTTCCTTTCGGCGAGCATCCGCTATATGACGCAACACAGGTGGTGGAAAGATCGGTCTGAAGACTTAACGCGGCCGGGCCTGCCCGGACCGGTGAGGGTCCGGGCAAGCTCCTGGGCGCTGGAAAGCCTTAGACGCGGCGGCGCTTCGGCGGACGGCAGCCGTTGTGGGCGCTGGGGGTGACGTCCTGGATGGAGCCAACCTCGAGGCCAGCGGCCTGCAGCGAGCGGATGGCGGTTTCGCGTCCGGAACCCGGTCCCTTGACGAACACGTCAACCTTGCGCATGCCGTGCTCCTGTGCACGCTTTGCGGCGGCTTCGGCGGCCATCTGGGCAGCGAACGGGGTGGACTTACGCGAGCCCTTGAAGCCAACCTCACCGGACGAAGCCCAGGAGATGACAGCACCGTTCGGGTCCGTGATGGACACGATGGTGTTGTTAAAGGTGCTCTTGATGTGCGCCTGGCCCAGCGCGATATTCTTCTTGTCCTTCTTACGCGGCTTGCGAACCGCGCCACGAGTCTTCGGGGGCATTTTTTCTCCTACAGAAAGTTATTGGGGGAAAGCCTACGCTTGGCCCACACTTGCCGGGTTCCCAGAAATCGCGTAAGCGATCCTAGGGGGCAACTGGGGTTTAGCGGGCCTTCTTCTTGCCTGCGACGGTGCGCTTCGGACCCTTGCGGGTACGCGCGTTCGTCTTCGTACGCTGTCCACGCACTGGCAGGCCCTTGCGGTGGCGAATACCTTCGTAGCTGCCGATTTCAACCTTGCGGCGGATATCAGCGGCCACTTCGCGGCGAAGGTCACCCTCAACCTTGTAGTTGCCTTCAATGTAGTCACGCAGCTCAACCAGCTGTGCGTCGGTCAGGTCCTTGACCCGAACGTCTGCACTGATGCCGGTAGCAGCCAGGGTTTCGTGTGCACGGGTCTTGCCCACGCCGTAGATGTAAGTAAGCGCAATTTCCAACCGCTTTTCGCGGGGAATGTCTACGCCAGCGAGACGAGCCATATTGGCAGTACTCCTTGTATAAACCGGAGGTCGTAGGCAGTACACCCGCACTTACAGTGCGGCCCCAGCCTCCGACCGGGGGTTAGCTGTCCGGGCTCAATACGTCCCAGTTCAGCTTGTGCTGCCTTTATTTACTTGCGTGGGTTAGCAACCCAGGATTTCCTGTGAAGGAAATTAGCCCTGGCGCTGCTTGTGGCGCGGGTTCTCGCAGATCACCATGACCCGGCCATTACGGCGGATCACTTTGCACTTTTCGCAGATCTGCTTGACGCTCGGCTTGACCTTCATGGCGTTCCTTTGCGTGTTGCAGTTGGTCAGCTGGACCGGCCCTCGGCTGTCGCCCTGGCCGCCCAGTGTTTACTTGTAGCGGTAGACGATACGACCACGTGTCAGGTCGTAAGGGCTCAGCTCCACCACTACGCGGTCCTCGGGGAGGATCCTGATGTAGTGCTGGCGCATCTTTCCAGAGATGTGTGCCAGAACGATGTGCTTGTTGGTGAGCTCAACGCGAAACATCGCGTTGGGCAGCGCCTCGGTCACAACGCCCTCGATCTCAATGACCCCGTCCTTCTTGGCCATACCCTCCGCTAACTGTTGTTGCCGCAGCCTCCCGGTTTGCACCGGTCATGACCGCGGACGTTTTTGATTGATTGGCTGGTGCCACCCGACCCCAAAAGGGCACAACGGGGCAGACAACCAACAGACAACACTACGCCATCGCGGCCCGATTGTTAAATCCGAAGTTAAATCCGCCCATCGTAGCGCACTCAGCGTCCGTACGCACCTAGCGTCCCGGCCGCCGTCGTCACTGCCTCTGCCCGCGAGATCGCGTCGAGGATGGCCAGCCGGACGACGTCGGCGGCCGCGCTCTGCATGGTAATGAGGCTGATCTGCCGGGCCGCCGGGGTGCTGCGGTCAAGCGCGATGGCGCCCGTCGCCAGGGCGAACACGGTATCGCCGTCGGCGAGAGTGTGGCTTGGATTCAAAGCCCGGGCCAGTCCGGCATGGGCCGCGGAGGCGGTGCGTTTGCAGTCCGCCTTGTCCAGGACGGCATCCGTGGCGACGACGACGAGGGTGGTGTTGAGCGGCGGCATTTGCGACGGCGCCGGCTCGGGGACCTGCGCGGCTTTCGCCGCAGCAGGCGAAACCCTCTGCGGCGATGTGGCGAACGGCAGTCCCAGCGCGTTTACCACTGCTATGGCCCCCACGACCACCGGGCCGTCTGGGGAGATGTTTTCTAGGGTGAGGGAGGCTGTGCCCACTCCCCCTTTGTACTGTCCCCTGCCGATTGCCGCTCCTGTGCCGGCGCCGACGTTGCCGCGCTCGACGTCGTGCCCTTCCGGCTGCCCGGCGGCGGCGGCCGTCGCCGCGTAGCCCATCGCCTCTCCGGGGCGCGCGGAGAAATCGCCGCCGCGCCCCAGGTCGAAGATCGCGGCCGCCGGCACGATCGGAACAAGCCCGCCGGGGACCGGGAAGCCTCGGCCGTTCTCCTCGCACCAGCGCATGGCGCCGCCCGCGGCTGCGAGGCCAAAGGCGCTGCCCCCGGTCAGGACCACGGCGTCCACGGTCTGGGACAGCGTGGTGGGATCCAGTGAGTCCGTCTCATGCGTCGCGGGCCCGCCGCCCCGGACGTCGACCGAGCCGACGGTGCCCGGCGGCGGGAGGACCACAGTCACTCCGCTCAGCCAGCCGTCGCCGGACTTCTGGACCTGGCCTATCCGGATCCCGGCCACGTCTGTGATGGCTCCTGTTGCTCCCATGGCTCCATTGTGCGCCCCGGCTGAGCTGCGACACGCAAAATCCCTGGCGCTACCGTATTCCGGTGTCGCCAGGGATTTTGCGCGTCGCCAGAAAACCCGCGAGTCGCCTTGTAGTTCGGGCCTAGGGAATCGGGACGGGCACCACACCGAGCGGCGCCAGTTTCGCCGCTCCCCCGTCAGGTGCCGAGAGGACCCAGATCCCCTTCTCGTGCACAGCGACCGAGTGCTCCCACTGGCAGGAGCGCTTGCCATCCGTGGTGACGACGGTCCAGTCGTCGTCCAGGATTGCGGTCTCGATGCTGCCCCGGACCAGCATGGGCTCGATTGCGAGGCACAGCCCCGGGCGGATCTTCGGCCCGCGGTGGCCGGTGCGGTAGTTCAGCACGTCCGGAGCCATGTGCATCTCGGAGCCGATTCCGTGCCCTACATAGTCCTCAAGGATGCCCAGCGGTTTGCCCGGCACGGAGGAGACGTAGTCGTCCACGGCGTTGCCGATATCGCCCACGAATTTCCCGGTGGCCAGGGCTGCGATGCCACGCCACATGGCCTCCTCGGTGACCTCGGAGAGGCGAACGTCTTCGGGATCGGCGGTGCCGACAACCACAGTCCGCGCCGAATCGGAGTGCCATCCGTCCACGATCGCGCCGCCGTCGATCGAGATGATGTCGCCGTCCGCCAGGACCCGGCTGCCGGGGATGCCGTGCACCACCTCTTCGTTCACCGAGGTGCAGATCGTGGCCGGGAACCCGTGGTAGCCGAGGAAGTTGGACTTGGCGCCGGCGTCCTGGAGCACGGCGGCGAAGACTTCGTCCAGCCGGGCCGTGGTGACGCCGGGGGCCGCGGCGGCCACCGCTGCATCCAGTGCCCGGCTCAGGACCAGTCCGGCCTCGTGCATCGTGCGCATCTGGGCGTTGGTCTTGTATTCAATGCGTGCCTGGCCGAATGCCATCGCTACCTCAAAATCTTCTCTCGCGGTCCGGGCGGGCTGGATCCCGGGCCTCCACCATGGGTCATCAACCCAAGTCTTCAAGCTCTATTCTCCCGTACCGGTTCAACGGTTCGGAACGGGCCCGCTGCGGGACCACCCAACGCCGAAGGGCGCGTCCCGTACCCGATGGTACGGAACGCGCCCTTCTGCACTGCGTCTCTGTTCTGTCAGCTGCAATGAGCATGCGTGGATCAGTGGGTGAGGATCAGGCGGCCTGGGCCGACTTGATCGCTTCCATGACGCGCTCGGTGACTTCGTCGATGGCACCGATGCCGTCCACCTGGGTCAGGATGCCGCGTTCGGCATACTTGGCCACCACAGGTTCGGTCTGCTCGTGGTACAGGTCCAGCCGGTGACGGATAACGCCTTCGTTGTCGTCGCTGCGGCCAGTTTCCTTGGCACGGCCCAGGAGGCGGGTAACCAGCTCCTCGTCGTCAGCGGTGAGCTGGAGCACGACGTCGAGCTTCTGGTCAGCGCCGGCGAGGATGTCTTCGAGGTAGTCCACCTGCGCGGTGGTGCGCGGGTACCCGTCGAGCAGGAAGCCTGCCTCGACGTCGTCCTCATTGAGGCGGTCGCGCACCATCTTGTTGGTGACGCTGTCCGGGACGAAGTCGCCGGCGTCCATGTACTTCTTGGCTTCGACGCCGAGCGGAGTCTCACCCTTGACGTTGGCGCGGAAGATGTCTCCGGTGGAGATCGCAACGACGCCGAGGCGTTCTGAAATGCGTTCCGCCTGCGTTCCCTTGCCGGACCCGGGAGGTCCGATAATCAACATTCTCGTCATCGCAAAAGCCCTTCGTAGTGACGTTGCTGTAGTTGCGCATCAATCTGCTTCACGGTCTCCAGACCGACGCCCACCATGATCAGGATCGAGGTGCCGCCGAACGGGAAGTTCTGGTTCGCGTTGATCAGGACCAGTGCAACCAGCGGGATCAATGCCACGAAGCCGAGGTAGAAGGCGCCGGGCAGGGTGATCCGGGATAGGACGTACTGAAGATAGTCCGCGGTCGGCTTGCCGGCGCGGATGCCCGGAATGAAGCCGCCGTACTTCTTCATGTTGTCCGAGACCTCTTCGGGGTTGAAAGTAATCGCAACATAGAAGTAGGTGAAAAACACAATCATGGCGAAATACAGTGCCATATAGATCGGGTGATCGCCCTTGGTGAGGTTGTTGTTGATCCACTCAACCCAGGGCTGTACCGGCTCGCCGGCCTTAGGCTGGTTGAACTGTGAGATCAGCCCCGGCAGGTAGAGCATGGACGAGGCGAAGATGACGGGCACGACGCCGGCCATGTTCACCTTGATGGGGATGTAGGTGCTGGTTCCGCCGACCGTGCGGCGGCCGATCATCCGCTTGGCGTACTGCACCGGGATCCGGCGCTGGGACTGCTCCACGAAGACCACGAGCGCCACGGTGAGCAGGCCGATGATCAGGACCAGGAAGAAGGTTCCGGGACCCTGGGCCTTCCAGATCGCACCCAGCGAGCCGGGGAAGCCTGCGGCGATGGACGTGAAGATCAGCAGGGACATGCCGTTGCCGACGCCCTTTTCCGTCACGAGCTCGCCCATCCACATGATCAGGCCGGTGCCGGCCGTGAGCGTGATGATGATCAGGACCGTGGTGACGATCGAGCTGTCCGGGATGATGGGCAGCTGGCAGTTAGGCAGCAGCTGGCCGGAGCGTGCCAGCGACACCAGTGTCGTGGCATTGAGCAGGCCGAGTGCGATCGTGAGGTAGCGGGTGTACTGGGTCAGTTTCGACTGCCCTGACGCGCCCTCCTCGTACAGTTGCTGGAAGCGGGGAATGACCACCCGGAGCAGCTGGACGATGATGCTGGCGGTGATGTACGGCATGATGCCGAGGGCAAAGATGGACACCTGCAGCAATGCACCGCCGCTGAACAGGTTGACGAGCTGGTAGATCCCGCCCGAGGTCTGACCGTTCTGCAAGCATTGCTGGACATTCTGGTAGCTCACACCAGGCGAGGGGATGAAGGCACCCAAGCGGAAGATTGTGATGATTCCCAGCGTGAACAACAACTTGCGTCGCAGATCAGGCGTGCGAAAGGCCCGGCCAAATGCGCTAAGCAAGCGTCCTCCTGAGTAATAAGTAAAGTCGTGTGAGACAGGTCAAATAAACCCAACAACCGAGTCTAACGGGTGGATGCGCCCCGCGAACAATCGGCGGGGCCCTGAAAATGAAAAAAACTCCCGGCACCGGGGGCCTGAGCCCCTGGTACCGGGAGTTTCAACAACGGGCAACTGCCCCGCCGCC
Source organism: Arthrobacter sp. I3 (assembly GCF_000520575.1). Lineage (NCBI taxonomy): Bacteria > Bacillati > Actinomycetota > Actinomycetes > Micrococcales > Micrococcaceae > Arthrobacter > Arthrobacter sp. I3. The sequence continues at coordinate 4,554 of NZ_AZSB01000426.1, read as the reverse complement.
TCGTTAGAGGGCGGTGGTGCTTCCGCCTGCTGCAGCAATCTTGTCAGCAGCGCTGGCCGAGAATGCGTGGACGGTGACGTCAACCTTGACGGTGATGTCGCCGGTGCCCAGCACCTTGACGGGCTGGTTCTTGCGAACGGCACCCTTTTCGACCAAGTTCTCCACGGTGACAGCGCCACCTTCCGGGAACAGCTCGTTGAGCTTGTCCAGGTTTACAACCTGGTACTCAACCCGGAACGGGTTCTTGAAGCCGCGCAGCTTCGGCAGGCGCATGTGCAGCGGCAGCTGGCCGCCGGCAAAGCCAGCCTTGATCTGGTAGCGGGCCTTCGTACCCTTGGTACCGCGACCAGCGGTCTTACCCTTGGAACCTTCACCACGACCAACACGGGTCTTGGCGGTCTTGGCACCCGGGGCGGGACGCAGGTGGTGAACCTTCAGTGCGTTCTGCTTCTCAGCGGCGCCCTGTGCCTTTTCGGCGGTGTTCTTCTCTGCCATTTACTTCGCCTCCTCTACCTTTACCAGGTGCGGAACCGTGTTGAGCATCCCGACGGTCACGGCGTCGGCGGTGCGGACAACGGTGTGTCCGATCCGCTTCAGGCCGAGGGACCGCAGGGTGTCGCGCTGGTTCTGCTTGCCGCCAATGGCGGACTTGATCTGAGTGATCTCCAACTTTGCGTCGGAGACAAGCACGTTCTTAGCCATGACTCAGACACCTGCCTTCTGGTTCAGGAGAGCCTTGACCATTGCCGGCGGGGCGATCTCGTCGAGCGGGAGGCCGCGGCGTGCTGCCACTGCTGCCGGCTCTTCGAGGCGCTTCAGCGCGTCAACGGTCGCGTGAACGATGTTGATGGCGTTGGAAGAACCGAGCGACTTGGAGAGGATGTCGTGGATGCCCACGCACTCCAGTACTGCACGGACCGGGCCACCGGCGATAACACCGGTACCGGCGGAAGCCGGGCGCAGCATGACGACGCCTGCGGCGGCCTCACCCTGAACGCGGTGCGGGATGGTGCTGCCGATGCGGGGAACGCGGAAGAAGGACTTCTTGGCCTCTTCAACGCCCTTCGCGATAGCGGCAGGAACTTCCTTTGCCTTGCCGTAGCCGACGCCGACCATGCCGTTGCCGTCACCGACGACGACGAGGGCGGTGAAGCTGAAGCGACGACCACCCTTGACGACCTTGGAAACGCGGTTGATGGTTACGACGCGCTCTACGAACTGGCTCTTCTCGGCCTCGCGGCCGCCGTCACGGCCACCACGGCCGCCACGGTCGCCACGGCCCTGGCCGCGGTCGCCACGCTCGCCACGACGAGCGCCACCACGGCGGTCGTCAGTGGTAGCAGGCGCAGCGGTCTCAGTTGCCGGAGCAGCTACAGCTTCAGTCACCTGAATGTCCTTTTCGTTATTTTCGGTCACAGTGCCAGCCCACCTTCACGTGCGCCGTCAGCGACGGCGGCGATCCGGCCGTGGTACTTGTTACCACCGCGGTCGAAGACAACTGCTTCGATACCGGCAGCCTTGGCACGCTCGGCGACCAGTTCGCCAACGCGCTTGGCCTTGGCGGTCTTGTCACCGTCGAATGCACGAAGGTCGGCTTCCAGTGTGGAGGCGCTTGCCACGGTCAGGCCCTTGGTGTCATCGACAACCTGGACGAATACGTGACGTGCGGAGCGGTTGACGACCAGACGCGGGCGTACAGCCGTACCGGAGATGCGCTTGCGGATACGAAGCTGGCGGCGGCTGCGCTGGGCAGACTTGCTCTTGTTCGTACGCTTCTTGTTAATTGCGATCGCCATGGTTACTTACCAGCCTTTCCGACCTTGCGGCGGATGACTTCGCCTGCGTAACGGATGCCCTTGCCCTTGTAGGGGTCCGGCTTCCGCAGCTTGCGAATGTTGGCAGCAACCTCGCCGACCTGCTGCTTGGAGATACCTGAAACAGAGAGCTTGGTCGGGGTCTCAACTGCAAAGGTGATGCCGTTCGGTGCCGAGACGTTGACCGGGTGGCTGTAGCCCAGAGCGAACTCCAGGTCAGAACCCTTGGCCTGGACGCGGTAACCGGTACCGACAATCTCAAGCTTCTTCTCGTAGCCTGCGGTGACACCCTGGATCATGTTGGCGATCAGGGTGCGGGTCAGGCCGTGCAGCGAACGTGAGGCGCGCTCGTCGTTCGGGCGGGCGACAGTCAGGGTGCCATCTTCCAGGGAAACCTCGATCGGGCTGGCCACAGTGTGGCTCAGCTCGCCTTTGGAACCCTTGACGCTGACGACAGAGCCGTCAACCTTGACCTCAACGCCGGCAGGAACGGTGATGGGGAGACGTCCAATACGTGACATTATTCTCTTCCTTTCCCGTTACCAGACGTAAGCGAGGACTTCGCCGCCCACGCCCTTCTTGCCGGCCTGCTTGTCAGTCAAGAGGCCGGAAGAGGTGGACAGGATTGCGACACCCAGGCCACCGAGCACGTGCGGCAGGTTGGTGGACTTTGCGTAAACGCGCAGTCCCGGCTTGGAAATACGACGAACGCCAGCGATTGAACGCTCGCGGTTCGGACCGAACTTGAGCTCGAGGGTCAGCTTCTTGCCAACCTCAGCGTCTTCTTCTTTCCAGGAGGCGATGTAACCTTCAGCCTTCAGGATGTCGGCAACGCGTGCCTTGAGCTTGCTGTACGGCATGGTCACGGAATCGTGGTATGCCGAGTTAGCGTTGCGCAGACGCGTAAGCATGTCTGCGACGGGATCTGTCATTGTCATGTGGGCTCTTGCCCTTCCTCATAACGGTTTCCGCCGTACTCTTTGTCCCGAACAGAATTCGGAAAGGAGCGCGGGCGGACCTTTTACGTAGCTAGATTAGTCTTCGGTCTTGAACGGGAAGCCAAGCGCCTTCAGCAGCGCGCGGCCTTCGTCGTCGGTCTTGGCAGTGGTCACGACGGTGATGTCCATACCGCGAACGCGGTCAATGGAATCCTGGTCGATCTCGTGGAACATAACCTGCTCGGTCAGACCGAAGGTGTAGTTGCCGTTGCCATCGAACTGCTTGCCGCTGAGGCCACGGAAGTCGCGGATACGCGGCAGGGCCAGCGTGACCAGACGGTCCAGGAATTCCCACATGCGGTCCCCACGCAGAGTTGCGTGTGCACCGATCGGCATGCCTTCGCGCAGCTTGAACTGTGCGATCGACTTGCGGGCCTTGGTTACCTGCGGCTTCTGGCCGGTGATCAGGGTCAGATCGCGGACAGCGCCGTCGATCAGCTTGGAGTCCTTGGCGGCATCTCCAACACCCATGTTCACAACGACCTTCACCAGGCGGGGAACCTGGTTGACGTTCTGGTACTTGAATTCCTCAGTCAGCGTGTTCTTGATGGAATCGGCGTACTTGGTCTTCAGACGAGGAACGATCTTGCTTGCCGGAGTCTCGAGAGTCTCAGTCATTAGATGTCCTTCCCTGAGCTCTTGGCCACGCGGACGCGCACGTCACGCTTCACGCCATCGCGCTCAACGGTCTCGGTGCGGAAACCGACGCGGGTGGGCTTCTTGGTGGACGGGTCAACCAGAGCCACGTTGGAGATGTGGATCGAAGCCTCGACGACCTCGATGCCACCGGTCTTGGTGCCGCGCTGCGACTGACCGACCTTGGTGTGCTTGGTCACGCGGTTAATGCCTTCAACCAACACGCGGTTGGTCTCCGGGTATACGCGCAGAACCTTGCCCTGCTTACCCTTGTCGCCGCCGCGCTCAGCCTTGGCGCCAGTGATGACCTGAACGAGGTCACCCTTTTTGATCTTAGCCATGGACTAGAGCACCTCCGGAGCCAGAGAAACGATCTTCATGAACTTCTTGTCGCGAAGTTCACGACCAACCGGTCCGAAGATACGGGTACCGCGGGGGTCACCGTCGTTCTTCAGGATGACGGCTGCGTTCTCGTCAAACTTGATGTAGGAACCATCCGCACGGCGGCGTTCCTTCTTGGTACGGACGATGACAGCCTTGACGACGTCGCCCTTCTTTACGTTGCCGCCCGGAATTGCGTCCTTGACGGTAGCGACGATTACGTCGCCAATGCCTGCGTAGCGACGGCCAGATCCACCGAGAACGCGAATGGTAAGGATTTCCTTAGCACCCGTGTTGTCGGCGACCTTGAGTCGCGACTCCTGCTGAATCACTATTTACTCCTTGCGTCGCGCTGGTTCTCAGACCGAAAATCTTCCTACGGAATGAGCCTTGCGGAACGGTTGATCGGGGTGTCTCTTGACCTGCCTGGATTTTGCCAGACCAGGCCTAAACGCCCGTGCCAAAAACATTTGCTTCCCAGGCGGTTCCCGACGAGTCGGGGCGCAAGGGGGCACTATGCCGTGGCACGATTGTTTACGAGGTTGATGACGGCGCGCAAAAGGCGCCATACAAACTCAAAATCTTAGCACGTTTTAGGCGTATCCCCATATCACAGCCATGGACGCTGCACACCCCTCCCCCGCAGCCGCGACGCCGTTACGCCGTTACGCCGGACAGGCTGTGAGCCCGCCCGCCGCCGCGCATCCCGGGAACCCGGCCCGCCG
>NZ_KI914940.1:47425-56878 GCF_000520575.1 Arthrobacter sp. I3 | reverse complement strand
ATCATCATCGGGTTCCTCGGATTCTGGACCGTGGTGCTGCTGGCGGTCACCGTCTGGATGGAGGTGACCGCCCAGCCGGCCCTGTTCTGGGCCCTGGGCCTGCTCGCCATGCTGCTGGCCCTCTACGGCATGATCCGGCTGCGCCGGCGCCTGCCCGCAAGGACCGCCACCCGGCAGAACTAGGAATCTGAGCAGCTTGTTGGACAATTCCAACCACGACCAGCACGAACAACGAAGAGTTCCGGCCACAATCATCTCTCCGGAACTCTTCGGCGGGACCGCCACACTCATCGATATGCGGATCCTCCCACTTCAAGAACCTCAACCAAGCGTCCTGCCTTAGCGGGGCCAAACCACTCACTCCTATCCGGGTAGGCCTACATGGATGTCTGCCCCAATGGGGCCGATCCACCCGCCCTGGCACCGCCGAGGAGCAGAAGCCGGACACTGCCCGTACCCCTTCAATGGGAAGTCCCCTCGGCGTCCGGCCTGGCGACGGGCCGGACCAAAACCATCGGCGTGCTGGCCCCGTTCGTCAGCCGCTGGTTCTTCTCCAAGGCCATCGAGGGCGCCGACCGGGAACTGCACTCCCGGCAGTACAACCTTTCCCTCTTCAACCTCGGCGGCCACGGCAGCCACCGTGAGCGGCTCTTCAGCAAGACCATGGTCTACAAGCAGATCGACGCCCTGCTGGTCCTCTGCATGGCGCTCACCCACGAGGAAATCGAGCATCTCCAGAAAATCGATATCCCGCTGGTGGTGGTGGGAGGTCATGTCGAGGAGTGCCCCTACATCGGCATCGACGACTACGCCGCGGCCGCCACCGCAGTGCGCCACCTGATTGGGCTGGGCCACACGGACATCGCGCTCCTGCACGGCGACGACGAAACCGACCTCAACTTCGACGTCCCCAGGGTCCGGATCCAGGCTTTCCACGACATCATGGGCGAGGCGCGGCTGCCCGTCCGGGCCGAATGGGACCTCTGGGGGGACTTCACCGTGCGCAGCGGTCAGGAGGCATTCCGCCGCCTTTGGGCCGCCGACGGTCCCAAGCCCACAGCAATCTTCTGCGCCTCCGATGAGATGGCCATGGGCATCATCTTCGAGGCCAACAAAGCCGGTGTGCGCGTCCCGGAGGACCTCTCGGTCATCGGCATCGACGACCACGACTTCGCCGAGGCCATGGGCCTGACCACAGTCGGGCAGCGCCCGGACCAGCAGGCCGAACTCGGCACCAAAATGCTGCTGGACGAGCTCGACGGCATTTCCGGCTCCGTGCAGTCGGCTGTGGCGCCGCACCGGCTGATCATCCGGACGACGACGGCGCCGCCGCTGCGCCAGTCCGCGCGGCTCCGCTAGCGGCGTTCGGGCCGGGCTAGGACGCGCGGGCCAGCTGGCGGATCGGCACCCAACGCGAGGCCAGCCGGCGGTAGGCCGCAGCGGCGCCGGTCATGTCCCCCTCCGCCAGGCACTCGATGCCGAGGCGTACGTCCAGCGGCGAATCATCCGGATAGACCTTGTCAGCCACCCCGCCGTAGTCGAGTTCCACTGCCGAGTCGGGGTGGAAGAGCTCAAGCCATTCCGTGAGCTGGGTCAAATCCTCAAGCATGTCGAGATCGGGCGCGGCGAGGGCCAGGTGCGCCACCGCGTAGCTCACCCGCTCCAGCGCGTTGCCGATGCCGGCGCGGATGCGGACCGTCACAATGTGGCCGTCGGCTTCGACGACGTCGGTGGGATCCGATTCCTGGAAAAGGCAGAACCAGCTGAACGGAATGCCCCACGTGGACGCCCTGGTGTGGACCCGGCTCAGGCCATCGTGGGCGCGCACCTCATCAATGCGTTCCTGGTGTTTGTCCCGCTGTTCTTCCGGGATCAGCAGCTGGGCCAGGGGCCCGTGGATGCCTTCCATCAGGGCATTGGCGGCCAGCCCGGCGCGGAGGACCAGCTGGCTGGGGCAGTACAGCAACCGGTCGGGCTGCGGGGCGGCCGCTGTCCCGGACGTGACGACGTCGAGCGCTGCGCCGGACGGGGCCCGCCTGGCCGGGACCGCGACAACGCGCACCAGATCGGTCCGGCCGGTGGGAAACGGATCCCCGTCGGGCCGGGTGATGCGGCCCAGGGACGCCAGGAGCTCGGCGTTCTCCACAGCCGCGCGGGACGCCTGGCCGGCGCCGGCGGCCTCCAGGGTCTTCCGTTGCTGTTCGGGGAACGCCTCGAGGGGCTCGTAGATCCGGAGCGCGGAAGAGAACGGCAGCCCGGACTGTCCGTGGTAGATGCTCCCCGTCATTGGATCACGACGCTTCCCTGGCCGGCAGCCATTAGTCCGCCAGTTCCGCAATCACCGGGGCATGGTCCGAGGCGCCCTTGCCCTTGCGTTCCTCGCGGTCGATCATCGCACCGGTGACCCGTGCCGCCAGGGCCGGGGAGCCGAGGATGAAGTCGATCCGCATACCCTCCTTTTTCGGGAAGCGGAGCTGCGTGTAATCCCAGTAGGTGTAGACGCCGGGCCCCGGGGTGTGCGGGCGGACGACATCCTGGAAGCCGGCCTCCTCGAAGGCGTGGAAGGCGGCCCGCTCAGGTTCACTGACGTGGGTCATGGCGTTGGCGCGGAAGAAGTCGATGTCCCAGACGTCATCGTCCTGCGGCGCGATATTGAAATCGCCCATCAGCGCGATCTGCGCCTGGGGGTCCTCCTTGACCCAGGTGCCGGCGTGGGTTTTCAGGATGTCCAGCCAGTTGAGCTTGTAGGGCATGTGCTCATCGTCGAGGGCGCGGCCGTTCGGGACATAGAGGCTCCAGACCCGGACGCCGCCGCACGTGGCGCCGATGGCGCGGGCTTCCTGCACGGCGTCCTTGCCGCTCTTGCCGAACACGGGCTGGTCCAGGAAGGTGCGTTCGACGTCGTCGAGTCCCACCCGGGAGGCGATCGCGACGCCGTTCCACTGGCTCAGGCCGAAGTGCGCCACCTCGTAGCCCATGTTCTCGAAGAGCTCCCAGGGGAAGTTCTCGTCCTTGCATTTGGTTTCCTGGATGGCCAGGACGTCACAGTCCGTGCGCTGAAGCCAGGACTCTACACGGTCGGCGCGGGCACGGAGCGAGTTCACATTCCAGGTAGCAATCTTCACAGTCCCTAACTTACCGAACTTGGCCCCCGGACGAAGCCGCCGGTCGGCTCCGTCCTCTGGAAATTAGTAGGAAGTCCGAGTATATTCGGCTGAAGAGATGATCTAGGTCACATGCAAAGGAGCATTCGGTCATGGTTCGAGAACTATCCCATTACATTGACGGGCAGCGGGTTGAGGGCACCTCCGGCCGGTTCAGCGATGTGTACGATCCCTGCACCGGCGAGGTCCAGGCCCGGTTGCCGCTGGCCAGCACCGAGGAAGTGCGCAACGTGATCGCCAGCGCCGAAAAGGGGCAGGTGGAATGGGCCGCGATGAATCCGCAGCGCCGCGGCCGGATCCTGCTCAAGTTCGTGGACCTGGTCAACGAGCACATGGACGAGCTCGCCACCCTGCTATCCTCCGAGCACGGCAAGACCTTCCCGGACGCCAAGGGCGACATCCAGCGCGGCATCGAAGTGGTCGAATTCGCCGCAGGCGCCCCGCACCTGCTCAAGGGCGAGTTCTCGGACAACGCCGGAACCGGCGTCGACGTGCACTCGATGCGCCAGCCCCTCGGCGTCGTTGCCGGCATCACGCCGTTCAACTTCCCGGCCATGATCCCGCTGTGGAAGTCCGGGCCGGCTCTCGCCGCCGGCAACGCCTTTATCCTCAAGCCCTCCGAACGGGACCCCTCCGTGCCGCTGCGGCTGGCCGAGCTCTTCACCGAAGCGGGCCTCCCAGACGGCGTCTTCAACGTCGTCAACGGGGACAAGGAAGCGGTGGACGCGCTGCTGGAGGATCCCCGGGTCCAGGCCATCGGGTTCGTCGGCTCCACGCCCATTGCCCAGTACATCTACGCCACCGCCGCGGCGAACGGCAAGCGCGCGCAGTGCTTCGGGGGCGCCAAGAACCACATGGTGATCATGCCCGACGCGGACCTGGACATGGCCGCGGACGCCCTGATCGGGGCAGGCTTCGGCTCCGCGGGCGAGCGCTGCATGGCGATCTCGGTGGCCGTTCCGGTGGGCCGGAAGACCGCGGACGTCCTCGTGGAGAAGCTGCAGGAGCGGATCGCCGGCCTCAAGGTCGGCCACAGCCTCGCCAAGGATTCCGATTTCGGCCCGGTGGTGGCGGCCTCCGCAAAGGACCGGATCGAAGGCTACATCGCCTCCGGCGTCGAGGAAGGCGCCAGCCTGGTGACCGATGGCCGCGGCCTGAAGGTGGAAGGCTACGACGGCGGCTTCTGGGTCGGACCCACGCTGTTCGACAACGTCACGAAGGACATGAAGATCTACAAGGAGGAAATCTTCGGCCCGGTCCTCAGCGTGCTCCGCGCCGAAGACTACGACGAGGCCCTGCGGCTCTGCAGCGAACACGAGTTCGGCAACGGCGTGGCCATTTTCACCCGAGACGGCGACGCCGCCCGCGACTTCGCCAGCCGGGTCCAGGTGGGCATGGTGGGCATCAACGTCCCCATCCCCGTGCCGATTGCGTACTACACCTTCGGTGGCTGGAAGGCGTCCGGATTCGGCGACCTCAACCAGCACGGGGCCGACGCCTTCCGCTTCTACACGAAGACCAAGACGGTCACCAGCCGCTGGCCGTCCGGCATCCGCCAGGGCGCCAGCTTCATCATGCCGGAAGGCAGCTGATGGGGGCGGAGGCTGCGCGGGTAGCGGACAGTGGAGCAGCGGCCGGCGAACCCTTGGCCGGGGAAGTGGCGTTTGAACGGCGCGGCCACCTGGGCGTCGCGACCCTCAACCGGCCCGCGGCCGTCAACGCCCTGACGGCCGGCATGGCCGCCGCGATGCTCGAACAGCTCACGCTTTGGGCCGACGATGACGCCGTGGCCGCGGTGCTGGTCCGCGGCGCCGGGGACCGGGGCCTCTGCGCCGGCGGTGACATCGTTGCCATTTACCGGGACATGCTCGACGGCGGGGACGCCACGGCGGAATTCTGGGCGGTCGAGTACCGGCTGAACCTGCTCATCTCCGAATACCCCAAGCCGTACCTCGCGTTTATGGACGGGCTGGTGTTGGGCGGCGGCGTGGGGATCTCGGCCCACGGCTCCGTACGGATCGTCACAGAACGCACCCGCACGGGCATGCCCGAAACGACGATCGGGTTTGTTCCCGACGTCGGCGGTACCCTGCTGCTCGCCGGCTCGCCGGGGGAGACCGGCACCCATGCGGCCCTGACCGGGGCCCATCTGAGCGGCGCGGACGCGCTGTTCCTAGGCCTCGCCGACTGCTTCGTGCCCTCCGGCCGTTTGCCGGACCTGGCGGCAGCGCTCGAAACCGAGGCGGCCGAGGCCGCAGTCGCCCGATTCGCCGAACCGGCACCGGCTTCAGTCCTGGCCGCACAGCAGGAATGGATCGACGCCTGCTACTCCAGCGACGACGCCGAGGAAATCCTGCGCCGGCTGCGGGCCTTCGGTGGGGAGGCGGGCGGGGAGGCCGCCGCAGCCGCGGACACCATCGAGGCCAAGTCGCCGACGGCGGTCAAGGTGGCGCTGGAATCCCTGCGCCGGGTCCGCGGCCTGAGCCTGGAGCAGGCGCTGGAGCAGGAGTACCGCGTCGGCCTGCGCTTCCTCGACGGCTCGGACTTCCGCGAAGGCATCCGCGCCCAGGTGGTGGACAAGGACCGCAATCCCCGCTGGAAGCCCGCCACCCTCGCCGAGGTCACCGGGACGGACGTCGCGGCCTACTTCGCCCCGCTGGGCGGGCGCGAACTGAAACTCTCTCCGAAGGAGAAGAACGCGGAGAAGAACAAGGAGAAGAACCATGTCTGACGCAGGAGCCCCGGTTACCGGCACCATCGCCTTCCTCGGCCTGGGCCACATGGGCGGCCCCATGGCCGTCAACCTGGTCAAGGCCGGCTACCGGGTGACCGGCTTCGACGTCGTGCCGGCGGCCCTGGACGCCGCCCGGGAGCACGGCATTCCCACTGCCGGGACGGCTGTCGAGGCGGCGGCGGGCGCCGCCGTCGTGCTGACCATGCTGCCCAGCGGCAAGCACCTCCTTGACGCCTACCGCGGCACGGGCGGTACGCCCGGCCTGCTCGAAGCCGCCGCCCCGGGCACCATGTTCCTGGACTGCTCCACCATCAACGTGGACGAGGCCCGCGAGGCCGCAGAACTCGCGGTCGCGGCCGGCCACCGCGCCGTCGACGCCCCCGTGTCCGGAGGCGTGGTGGGCGCCGAGGCCGGCACGCTCACGTTCATGGTCGGTGCCCTCCCGGAGGACTTCGAGGCCGTCAAGCCGCTGCTGGAAGTCATGGGCAAGCGGGTGGTCCACTGCGGCGCGCACGGTGCCGGCCAGGCGGCCAAGATCTGCAACAACATGATCCTGGGCGTCTCGATGATCGCCGTCAGTGAGGCCTTTGTGCTGGGCGAGAAGCTCGGCCTGACCCACCAGGCACTGTTCGACGTCGCTTCCGCCGCCTCGGGACAGTGCTGGGCGCTGACCACCAATTGCCCCGTGCCCGGTCCGGTCCCGACGAGCCCCGCCAACCGGGACTACCAGCCGGGCTTCGCCGGGGCGCTCATGGCCAAGGACCTCAACCTGGCCCTCAACGCGTTGCAGAGCACCGGCGTAGCGGCCCGGCTCGGGCCGCTCGCGGCCGAAATTTACGATACGTTTGCCGCGGAAGGCGGTGCCGGCCGGGACTTCTCCGGCATCATCACCGACATCCGGGAAAAGTCGGAAGCAGGCAAATCCGAGGCAGGCACGGCCGGGCACTAGTCCCGGACCGAAGCCAACGCGCAACATCAGCACCAGAACCTGACCAGCACCACCTAAGGGGACCACCCATGACGGAACAGTACGCAAACATCCTGGTGGAGCGCCGCGGCCGCGTGGGCCTCGTGACGCTCAACCGGCCCGAGGCCCTCAATGCCCTGAACAAGGCCACGATGGACGAGCTGGTGAAGGCAGTCGCCGGGATGGACGCGGACCCGGGGATCGGTGCCGTGGTGGTGACCGGTTCGGCGAAAGCCTTTGCGGCCGGCGCGGACATCAAGGAAATGCAGTCCAAGGGCTACATGGACATGTACGCGGCGGACTGGTTCCGCGGCTGGGAGGACTTCACCCGGCTCCGCATCCCCGTCGTGGCAGCCGTGTCCGGCTTCGCGCTCGGCGGCGGCTGCGAGCTGGCGATGATGTGCGACTTCATCATCGCCGGGGACAACGCCAAGTTCGGCCAGCCGGAAATCAACCTTGGCGTGCTCCCCGGCATGGGCGGCTCGCAGCGCCTGACCCGCGCAGTGGGCAAGTCCAAGGCGATGGACATGATCCTGACCGGCCGCTTCATGGACGCCGAGGAGGCCGAACGCGCGGGCCTCGTGTCCCGGGTGGTCCCCGCCGCGGACGTCGTCGAGGAGGCACTGAAGGCCGCCGAGGTGATCGCGTCCAAATCCAAGCCGGTGGCGATGGTGGCCAAGGAAGCGGTGAACGCCGCGTTTGAGACCGGCCTTGCCCAGGGCGTGCTGTTTGAACGGCGCGTGTTCCACTCGCTGTTCGCCACCGAGGACCAGAAGGAAGGCATGGCCGCCTTCACTGAGAAGCGGCAGCCGGAGTTCAACCACCGCTAGGCGGCACCGGCCGGCCTCAGGTGAAGATGTCGGCCACGTACCTGCCGTGGGTGCGCTCCACCTCATCCATCCAGGCCTCGGCCTCCGCCTTGGAGGCGCCGGTCGCTTCCTGGTAAATGAGGGCGCACGTGTCCCGGACCTGCGGCGCCATGTGCTTGCCGTCGCCGCAGACATAGACCGTGGCGCCCTGCCGGACCAGCTCGACGACGTCGGCCCGGTCTGCCCAGAGCCGGTCCTGGACGTATTTCAGGCCGTCCTCGGGTGCGGTGGAAAAGACCGGCCGCAGATCGAGGTTGGCTTGGTCCGCCCACGACGCGAGTTCCGAGCGGTAGAGGAAGTCGGTGTCCGGGGCGCGGCAGCCGAAGAACAGCAGAGCAGGTGCCGGCGTCGTCTCCTCGGCCTCGGCCCGCAGCGCCCGGTCCTGGACGAACCCGCGGAAGGGGGCCACTCCCGTCCCCGCGCAGACCATGATGAGCGGGACCGCCAGGGACGGCGGCGGGTGGAAGGCCGCGTTCGAGGGGCGGACAGTAACCGCGACCCTTGACCCGGGCCTGGCCTGGGCGAGGTAGGTCGACGAGGCCCCTTCGAAGACCCCGCGGCCGGACCACGCCGGAGCCTGGATGACGGCGAAGGTCAGGGTCACGTGGTCGGGGCTCCACAGCGGGGAAGAGGAGATGGAGTACCGCCGGGGGGTCAACTGGGTCAGCAGTTGCAGGAACGAGGTGAACGACAGCTGGCATGACGGATACGCCTCCAGCAGGTCAAGGATGGAAACGCGCTTGTCGAGGATCTCGGCCGCGTACCGCCCGCGGTCCCGGGCCACGGCCTCAAGTTCGGCGCGGTGGGCAGGATCGGCCGCGACATCCGCCAGGTCCTCGAGCTGGGTGCGGGTGGCGGGGACTGCGAGCTCCACGTAGCTGCTCAGCAGTTCGCCCACGGCCACCGGCGCGCCCGTGGGCAGGAAGGTGTCCCCGCGCTCCATGCTCAGCTGGACGTGCGAGTCGTAGTCGAGGTTGAAACGGGCCAGGGCCCGCTGCACGAGTTCGCTGGGATTCAGGGGCAGCACGGCCAGATAATCCCCGGTCCGGTAGCTCATCCCCTCGGGCAGGGCGATCTCGACATGCCGCTTGGACCGGGCGCCGGGCTTGGCCAGATCGACCAGTTCCCGGTTCGCGACGACGGTGCCGAGCGCCAGACCGTTCTGGCGCAGCATCGGGTCCCGGACGTTCCCGACAAACTGCAGTTCCAGCTCGGGCTGCGCTGTCGGCGGGCTGGTCCGCTGCCCCAGGGCGTCGTCCACCGTGGGCCAGAATCCCGCGTACCACTCGTCGAAATCGCCGAAGAAGTCGCCGCGGGCGTTGGCCTCGCCCCGGGCATAGATCCGCGTGGCACCAGCAGCCTCGAGCCGGGCGTCGATGGCCTTGGGGACCTCCTGGTACGTCCTCGCCCAGTCCTTATTGCCGTTGCCGAAGACCGTGTACCGGACCCCGGCGAGGGTGCCCGGCCGCAGGCCCTCGGTCCAGGCCACGAATTTTCGGGCGTTGTCCGGCGGCTGCCCCTCGTAGGAGGACGTCACGATCGCGACGAGACCCTCCGTGGGCAGCCCGCCGGCCGCCTCGTCGAGCGGACCGATGGTGGGGCTGTAGCCGCGCCGTCCGGCGTCGTTGGCGAGGCGCTGGGCGAAGTCCTTGGACGTGCCTGCATTGGAACCGTAGAGCACCCGGATCGGGACGCCGTTGGGCGCGGCGGCCGCCGCTG
>NZ_KI914940.1:40404-47325 GCF_000520575.1 Arthrobacter sp. I3 | reverse complement strand
CTGCCGTGCCTGTTCGACGTCGGCCCGGGGGCTGGCCGCGATGGTGACGTCCCGCCTGCGCACGTGGATGAACAGCCCTTCAGGCTTCATGGTCAGCGTGTGTTTGATCTGCAGCTCATAGCCCGGGTCCGCCGCCGTGACCTCGAAGCGCTGCAGGAGCTTGGCCAGGAAGAGCATGGCCTCCTGCAGGGCAAATCCCCGGCCGATGCAGGAGCGCTGCCCGTTGCCGAAGGGCTTCCAGGCATTGGCAGGGATTTCGGCGGCCCGTTCCGGGGAGAACCGCTCAGGGTCAAAGATGCCGGCGTCCTCGCCCCAGGCCGCCTTGTCCCGATGCAGTTGCGGGATCAGGATCATGATGGGCTGGCCCGCGGGGACTTCGTAGCGGCCGCCGAGCGTCGTGTCCTCGTAAGGAGTCACGTTGAACGCCGGGGCGGTGGGCCACAGCCGAAGCGTTTCCTTAAGGATCTGGTCCAGGTACCCCAGCCGGGGCAGGTGCTCGAACCTGGCGCTTTCGGTGCCAAGGACCTCGTCCACTTGTGCGCGCGCCTTGGCCAGGACGCCCGGATGGCGCAGCAGTTCGTAGAGTGTAAAGGACAGCCGAGCGTCGTGTCCTCGTAAGGAGTCACGTTGAACGCCGGGGCGGTGGGCCACAGCCGAAGCGTTTCCTTAAGGATCTGGTCCAGGTACCCCAGCCGGGGCAGGTGCTCGAACCTGGCGCTTTCGGTGCCAAGGACCTCGTCCACTTGTGCGCGCGCCTTGGCCAGGACGCCCGGATGGCGCAGCAGTTCGTAGAGTGTAAAGGACAGCAAGCCGCTGGTAGTCTCGTGCCCGGCAATCAGGAATGTGACCATCTGATAGCGGATGTTTTCATCGGATAAACGCTCACCGGTCACCGGGTCCGCCGCGCTGAGCATGGTGTCCAGGATGTCTTCGCTGCCCGGCGGGCTGGGGTTGCGCCGCCGGTCGCTGATGATCTGTTCGGCGACCTCGAACATCAGGGCATGGTCTTCCTCGAGCTGGTGCCGCCTGCGCAGCATGATCTTGTTCTGCACTGGGAGCCTGCGCGCCCGGTCCCCGGATTCAACCAGGGCGCGGACCATGGCGCCGACGAACGGGTGCATCTCCTCCCGGTAGAGGCTGTTGAACCGGTAGTTGAACGAGCACAGGGCGATGGTGTCCAGCGTCAGGCGGGTGGTGCTGTCCGGAATGTCGATCCGCGCCGTGGGGCCCAGCCTCTCCCACTTGAGCAGCAGCTGCTCGACGATGTCGTCCATGCCGGCGAACATCCGCTTCAGCGCTGCAGGCCCGAACGCCGGCATCAGGATCCGGTGTGCCTTTTGCCAGTTGGGTTCCTGTGTATCTGCGGTGAACAGGCCGTCGCCGGCGAACTGCCTCACCTGCCGAAGGGCAACGCCCAGCACTTTGCCGAACCGGGACTCGTCGCACGCCTCGTTGACGAGCTGCTGGGAAGAGATGGCGACGATACTGCGGTTGAAGAACTGGATGCGGACTATGGGGCCGTACCGCTCGGCCAGCTCGACTATTCCCAGGATTCCCTTGCTGGAGTCGATGTCCGGCAAATTGCCGACCACCGGCCTCGTTGGAGGCTGCGGTATGGGGATGCTGGGCGAAGTCATGGCCACTCCTAGGCGATCGCCAATGGACGCGCTGTGAGCACTGCTTGCTGCCTGGCCGGACGGGACCGTCCTGCCGGAACCACGATACTCCGGTCCGATCCCGCACAAAATAGCTTCTGCCCTGCTTCGCGGGCCTGCCGGGACGCCCTCCTTGCCAGCGGGCCGGGTCAGCGGGCGGGGCGTTCCTTAGCCGGCGGCCGTCGCTGAGGTGCGCAGCCCGTGGACGAACTCAAGCTTGTCGATAACTGCGGCGGAAAGGACGAAGGGGTAAAGATCGTCTTTCCCCATGCTGCGGTTGACCTAGTTCAGGGCAAGGGAGAGCGGCAGCCATTCGGTTTCCACAACTTCCTGGAAAGAGGTCCCCCGGGGAGTGCCTGGGATGAGTCCGAATTCCCGGGCGGTGTCGAGGGTGTCGCAGATGTGGAGGTAATGGGCGAACGACTCCGCAAAGTCCTCGTAGGGGTGCATGGTTGCGTACTTTGAGATGAACCGTTCATTCCAGCCCGCCGGGGCGCCTTCGCTGTAGTGGCGGTCTATCTCTGCCTGGTAGTCCTTGGTGTCGTCGCCAAAGAGATTACGCGCCTCGCGCGTTTGTCCGTCATCGCTGAATACCAGCACCGTCTCAAAATAGTGCCCCACTTCATGCCGGAAATGCCCGAGCATCGTCCGGTATGGTTCATCGAGTTGGGTACGCATCCGTTCTCGATAGGCGTCGTCGCTTTCGGCCAGATTGATGGTGATCACACCGTCAGCATGACCGATCACCACATTTTCCTTGACACTGGACAACAGGTCGAAGGCAAGTCCCCCGTCGGGGTCTTCTGCGCGCGTGATGATCGGCAGGCCCAGCCCGTCGAGCTCAGCAATGAGATGACGCTTGGCCCGCTCAGCCGCAATGAACTGCGATAGGCCTTTGGCGTCGCTGTCGTTGGGTCGAGTTCGCGTGAGCTCACAGCTGAAGCATTGGCTGCCGCCCTCCGGGGCAAGCCAAGTGCAACCGGAAAGCAAAGAATTGGCGCACCGGTGCCAAGTGGCTCCCGACTCATCGGTGTACTGTCCCTGACTGCCTGTTGCGACTATGGCGCGGGCGTTCCGCAGGTATGCCAGGTTAGTTCCGCAGTGCAGGCAGACCGAGTTTTCAAAGTAAACGCTCGAACTGCAGACACCGCAGGATTGTTTTTTCACTTTCTGATCTTAGCCGCGGCCACCGGGCTTCACCCGGTGCCCGGCACCCGGGCGTCAGCCGCTGAAATCACCGGCGTTCCGGCGGAATGTGCCCAGGATCCGGATCAGCTGGTCCACGTCCTGGTCCGCGAAGCCGGACTGGCCAAAGACCTCAGAGTTCAGCACCGCCGTCGCCCGTTTGGCCAGGGTGCGGCCTTCCGGGGTGAGCTCGATCAGGGTGGTGCGGCCGTCCGTGGGGTGCGGCGAGCGGATCACCAGCCCGGCCTCCTGGAGCCGGTCCACAGCGTTGGTGACTGAGGTGGGGTGGACCTGCAGCAGCGCGCTCGCCTTGTTCATGGGCAGCGCCCCGCTGCGGGCGAAGCTGAGCAACGCGAGCAGCTCGTACCGGGCAAAGGTGAGCCCGAACGGCTTGAGCACCGCCTCGATCCGGCCGAGCAGGATCTGCTGGGTCCGCATGATGGCGGTGATGGCGGCCATCGGGGCGGCGACGTCGGACCAGCCGTGGCGCTCCCAGTTCAGCCGGGCGTCGGCAATCGGATCTCGCGGCAGCGGTGTTCCCATGGTCAGCCCTGCCCCTTGAGCCCGGGGAAATCGGAGTCGGAGTACTCGATGCCGAGGCCTTCCGGGACGGGCCCGCCGCCGTGGCGCACTTCCTCGCTGTGCCGCAGCTCCACGCGCCGGATCTTGCCGGAGATCGTCTTGGGGAGCTCGGCAAACTCCAGCCGGCGGATCCTTTTGAACGGCGCCAGGTGCTCCCGGCAGTACCGCAGGATGTCTTCGGCCAGCTCGGGGCCCGGCTGGTGGCCGGCCGCCAGGACCACAAAGGCCTTCGGCACTGACAGCTTGAGCGGGTCAGGGGAGGGGACGACGGCGGCCTCCGCCACCGCCGGGTGCTCAATCAGCACGCTCTCCAGTTCGAACGGGGACAGCCGGTAGTCGGAGGACTTGAAGACGTCGTCGCCGCGGCCCACATACGTGATGATGCCGCGCTCGTCCCGGCTCGCCATGTCCCCCGTGTGGTAGTAGCCGTCACGGAAAGCCTCCGCCGTCTTGTCCGGGTCGCCGTAGTACGCCTTCATGAGCCCCACGGGGCGGGGGTCGAGGCGCAGGCAGAGCTCGCCGTCGTCGGCCTCCTCACCCGTGGCGGGGTCCACAAGCACGACGTCGTAGCCGGGCAGCGGCTTGCCCATGGCGCCGATCTTGATCGGCTGGCCCGGCGTGTTCGCGATCTGCACGGTGGATTCGGTCTGGCCGAAGCCGTCCCGGATGGTTTGCCCCCATGCGCGGTGGACCTGGTCGATCACTTCGGCGTTGAGCGGTTCGCCGGCGGACACCACCTTGGTGGGCGGATTCTTGAGCAGTGTGAGATCGGCCTGGATCAGCATCCGCCAGACCGTGGGCGGCGCGCAGAAGCTGGTCACGGATTCGCGGTCCATCTGCTCCATGAGCGCCCTGGCGTCGAAGCGCTCGTAGTTGTAGATGAACACGCACGCCTCTGCGATCCAGGGGGTGAACACATTGGACCAGGCATGCTTGGCCCAGCCCGGCGAGGCCACGTTGAGGTGCACGTCGCCCGGTTCCATGCCGATCCAGAACATCGTGGACAGGTGTCCCACCGGGTAGGAGGTGTGCGTGTGTTCGACGAGTTTGGCCTTGGACGTGGTGCCCGAGGTGAAGTACAGCAGGAGCGTCTCGTCGGCCAGGGTGGGGGCGTCCGGGGTGAAATCCGCGGCGGCCGCGGCGGCGTCTGCGCCGTGGTACTGCAGGGCATTGGCCTGGGCAGCGGCGGAATCCCCGGCGCTGGCGCCGACCTCAATCAGCATGTACTGGCCGGCGACGTCGGCGAACTTCGCGATGTTGGCACTGCCGACGGCGGCCCAGGCCGCACCGCCGCGCTCCACCCGGTCCTGGAGGTCGGCCGGTCCCATCAGCGTGGTGGTGGGAATCATGACGATCCCCAGCTTGATGCCGGCCAGCATCAGTTCCCAGAGCTCCACCTGGTTGCCGAGCATGATGATCATCCGGTCCCCGCGCCGCACACCTGCCCCGCGCAGCCAGTTGGCCACCTGGGACGAGCGCCGGGAGAGGTCCGCGAAGCTGCGCCGGGTCGCGGAGCCGTCCTGTTCAACGATCACCAGCGCGGGCTTGTCCGCCTTGGCCGGGTCCGCGGCGAGCTGGTCGAACCAGTCCAGGGCGAAGTTGAACTCCTCGAAGCGGGGCCACTGGAATTCGTTGCGGGCGCCGTCGTAGTCCCCGCGCAGGGCAAGCAGCCGGTCCCGCGCGGCCCGGAATTCCTCAGTCACGGTCATGGTGCACCTTTCGAAGTCCTCTGGCGCTGCCGTTCCAGACGATCGGTGGCGCGGCGCCGTTGCCTGGGATCCACCGGCCCGGCAGGTGCCTGCCTAGTGATCCCCGTCACTGTGCAATATACTAGGACATCCAAGGGTTTGGAAGGGCGGCGCTGCTCTGCAGGCGTTGCATGACGAAGGGATACGTGCCCGTGCAGCCACAAGGACGTGCCAGCGGACCGTCGGCGCCAGCCGAAAACACAGCGGAAGACAGAGCCGAAAACAGAGCCGAAGACAGAGCGGGATCAGGCACAGCTGAATCCGCTACTGCGGGCGCCGCCCCCGAAGCCGCGGCGGAGCCGCCGTTTCCCGACGCCGACCTCATGTACATCGTGGAACTGCTGCCGCCGGACGAGCAGCTCCGCTACCAGGAGGTCCGGGAATTCCTGCAGTCCCGGATCCGGGCCGCATCAATCGACTACTGGAACCGCGAGGAGTTTCCCTTCGGGCTGCTCGCCGAACTCGGCAAATACGGTTTGGGCGGGCTGCAGACGGACGGCACGTCCAAGCTCTTCAAGGGGCTCATGTATGTCGAGGTGGCGCGCGCCGACGTGTCCCTCTCGGCGCTCGTCGGGATCCACAACGAGCTGATCGTCGGCATGATCGACGAGCTCGGCTCGGAGGAACAGAAGGCGCGCTGGCTCCCTGGCCTCACCGCGTTCACCCAGCTCGGGGCGTTCGCCCTGACAGAGCCGGACCACGGCTCGGACATCGCCGGCGGCCTGGAAACCACCGCGCGGCTGGACGGCGACGAGTGGGTCCTCAACGGCGCCAAGCGTTGGATCGGCGCCGGCACCATCGCGGACTTCGCCCTTGTTTGGGCCCGGGACGTCGCTGACCAGCACATCAAGGGCTTCATCGTGGAGACGGACCGTCCGGGCTACACCGCAACGAAGATCGCCAACAAGATCGGCCTGCGCATCATGCAGAACGCGGACATCGTCCTCGACGAGGTCCGGATCCCGGTGGCCAACCTGCTGCCCGGCGCCACCAGCTTCTCCAAGGCCAACGAGCTCCTGCGCGATTCGCGGGCCTGGGTGGGCTGGCAGGGTGCCGGCATCCAGCTGGCCGCGTTCGACGTCGCGCGCGCCTATTCGCTGAAGCGCCGCCAGTTCGGCAAGGAACTCGCCCGCTTTCAGCTCATCCAGCAGCAGCTCGCCGAGATCCTGGGCAACGCGACCGCCTCCCTGGCCCTGATGGCCCAGCTGGCGCGCATCCAGGAAGAGGGCAAGCTCGAGATGGTCCAGGCCGCCATGGCCAAAGCGACCACCACGCGGCTGGCGCGTGCCTCGGTGGCGATGGGACGGTCCCTCATGGGCGGCAACGGCATCAGCAGCGACTATGAGATGGGCAAGCTCTTCGGAGACGCCGAGATTCTCTATACTTATGAGGGCAGCTACGAAATCAATTCACTGATCGTGGCGCGGGCCGTGACGGGAAAGTCCGCTTTCGTCTAGGCTCCGAGTGTGCCAGCGCCGTCCCGCGCCTGGCCGTTCCGTGCCTGCCCGTTCTGTGCCGGGCTGTTCCGTGCCTGCCCGGCCGGGGCAGGCTGAACCGCCGGGCTGGCGTGGCCGTAGCGGGACGTGCGGCTGCGGCCGCCGTTCTTGGCCTCGTACAGGGCCCGGTCCGCGCAGTCCAGGAGCGAGCCGGCCGCGGCGTCGCTTTGCTCGCAGACTCCGGCAGAGATCGTCAGGAAACCCACTTCCCCGAACGGTTCGGACGCGATGGCCTTGCGGGCGCGTTCGGCGGCG
>NZ_KI914940.1:31590-40304 GCF_000520575.1 Arthrobacter sp. I3 | reverse complement strand
GTTCGGACGCGATGGCCTTGCGGGCGCGTTCGGCGGCGCGCAGGGCCTCGGCGCCGTCCGTCGCCGGGAGCAGCCACACGAACTCCTCGCCGCCGAACCGGGCCACGATCTCCTCGGCGCGGGCGACCGCCCGGAGCCTGGCCGCGACCTCCGCCAGGACCACGTCGCCCGTCAGGTGGCCGTGGGTGTCGTTGACCCTCTTGAAGTGGTCGATATCCAGGACGACGGCACTCAGGCTTGTCCCGCGGCTCAGGGCCAGCTCAACATGCTCGGCGAGGTGCCGTTCCAGGGCCCGCCGGTTGGGCAAGCCACTGAGGGCATCGGTAGTGGCCTGCTGTTCGAGGTCGGTCCGGGCCTCCGTGTTGCCGATGGCGATCTCGACGAGCTCCGCGAACTGGGCCAGCCGCTCCATCATCGCCTCCGTAACCCCGGTGCGCGACTTCGACGTCAGGCTCACGGCGCCCCACAGGCTGCCGCCGACCCGGATCGGCGCCGCCGCCGCGGACTGGAAGCCGCCGGCGCGCATCTGCTCCGCTGCCGGTCCACCTTCCGCCCGGTAGCGAACCAGGGCCGGCTTGCCGGTCACGGCCACCCGGACAGTGGCCGACTCGTCCGTCGGGGCGAAGATCTGCCGCCGGCTCAGCGTCGGCGGCAGCGTCGGCGCCATGGCGACGATTTCCGCCGACGACGCGCCCGTGAAACGGACGACGGCGGCGGAATCGACGTTGAACAGGTCGCGGACAATCGCGGCGACCCGCTCAGAGATGGCAGCGGGGGCCGCGTTGCGGGCAACTTCGGTGGCTATCTCGTGCAAAGCCTCCCAAACCTTTTGTTGCTGCAGGCGCTCGGTGATATCAACCGCCACCACCATGCCGGCCGCGGCCTCGTCGTCGGAGTAGACCGGCCCGGCGTTCAGCCGGTAGGTGCGGTGGCCGATCTGCCGGCTCCAGGACACCTCGCGGCCGGCGAGGGCCGCGAGGTAGCGCGGCTCGAGTTCGCTGGCGAGATTGCCCTTGAGCACGTCCTGGATGCGCTGGCCTTCGAGCTCTTCCCTGCGGTAGCCGAAGGTCTCCAGCTCCTGGCCTTCGGCGATCAGGTAGCGCAGCTCGGCGTCGAAGAGGAGGACGAAGACGCCGGGGACGCTCCGCGCCAGGGCGCGGTACCGGTCCATGTCCCGTTGCCGGCGCCGGTCGGCCAGGACACGCTCGGTGATGTCCGTGACCAGGACGAAGAAGCCCTGCACCGCGCCGTTCTGGGTATCGGGGGTGTAGGTCACCTCGGTGAAGCGGGACTGGCCCGCGGCATCCACCAGGGTCCGGTCGAACTGCTGCCGCTTCCCGGCGAGCGCCCCCTCGATGTGCGGCAGGTTGGCCTCCAGGACGGTCTCGCCGAGCACGTCCCGGACATGCATGCCGTGAAGCTGCTGGGGTGCGAAACCGAACCACTCGCAGTAGGCGTCGTTGGCCAGGCGGTTGCGGAGTCCCGTGTCCCAATAGCCCACGAGTGCCGGGATTCCGTTCAGGACAGCCCGCAGCTGCGCCGGGATCTCAGGCAGTGGCGACGGACCGGCATCGTCCCTGTTCAGCGGGCTGCGATTAGTCATTGCCCCAGTATCCATTGCCGGCGGCGGCAGGAAAAACCGGCAGGAAAACCATCAGGGCATGAACCTGTAGCCGATGCCGGCCTCGGTGAGCAGATGGCGCGGGCTGGCGGTATCCGGCTCCAGCTTGCGCCGCAGCTGCGCCATGTAAACCCGGAGGTAGTTGGTCTCCTTGGCGTAGGCCGGACCCCAGACCCTGGAGAGCAGCTGCTGCTGGGTGATGAGCTTTTCCGGATTGCGGACCAGAACCTCCAGAATCTTCCATTCCGTGGGGGTCAGCCGGACGTCCGCGCCGTCCCTGGTCACCCGGTGCTTGGCCAGGTCCACGGTGAAGGCATCGGTCCTGACCACTGCTTCGCGCTCCGGTTCGACGCTGCGGCGCAGCAGCGCCCGGAGCCGGGCCAGGAGCTCGTCGAGGCCGAACGGTTTGGTGATGTAGTCATCCGCGCCGGCGTCGAGAGCCTCGACTTTGTCTTCGGAGCCGTGCCTGGCGGAGAGCACCAGGACCGGCGCGCTGCTGAACCCGCGCAGCTCCTTGAGGACACGGGTCCCGTCAATGTCAGGCAGGCCGAGGTCCAGGATGATGAGTGAGAGCGGGTTCTGGGTGGCGGCCAGCAGCGCCGAGGTCCCGTCCACGGCGGTGGTGACGGTGTAGCCGTGGGCCTGCAGGGTGATGCGCAGGGCCCGCAACAGGTGCGGGTCGTCGTCGACGACCAGGACGGCCGTCATGCGGTGTCCTGCGGGGAAACCGACGATGCCGACGGCGACGGCGACGGCGACGATGCCGGCGCGCCTGGGTTGCGGCGGCCGGCCAGCGCCGATTGGGGCTCGAGCGGGGCGCCGCCGGGTGGGGCGTCGAATGGCTCTCCGGTGGAGAGCGGGAGGGTGATCACCATGGTCAGGCCGCCGCCCGGCGTCGGCTCCGCCGAGAGCCGGCCGGCCATCGCCTCAGTGAATCCCTTTGCCACGGCCAATCCCAGCCCGACGCCGGCGGCCTGGGCGGAGTCGTCGAGGCGCTGGAACGGGCGGAACATGTCCAGGACCCGTTCCGCAGGGATGCCCCGGCCGTGGTCGATGATGCGCAGCTCGCCCGCGGGCCGGCCCGCGAGGGCGGCAGGACTGAGCCCGCCAGCGGCCCCCGCCACCACAATGTCTGAATCCGGAGCGTACTTGACCGCGTTCTCGACGAGGTTCGCGACGACGCGCTCCAGCATGCCCTGATCGGCATCGACCTCGGGCATGTTGGCCGGAAGCTCCACCCGCACCCGGTCCGGCGGGATGCCGTGCAGTGCGCCGGGGATGACCTCATACCAGCGGAGGGGATGTAGCTGTGGGCGAACCGAATCGGACGTGAGACGGGACATGTCCAGCAGGTTGCCGACCAGCACATCGAGCCGGTCGGAGCATTCCTCGATCGTGGCCAGCAGCTCCTGTTCTTCCTGCGGGGTATAGGGGACGCCGGTCTGCCGGAGGCCGCCGACGGCGAGCTTGATCCCGGCCAGCGGCGTCCGCAGGTCGTGCGATACCGCGCGGAGGATGGAGGTGCGCATGGTGTTGCTCTCGGCCAGGCGCATCATTTCCCGCCGGCTGGCCACGAGCTGTTGTCGTTCCAGCTGGGCGGCCAAGTGCACACCGAACGCCGCGAGGAGCCGCCGGTCACTGGCCGGCAGGATCCGCCCGTAGAGGACCAGCTTGGTGGAGGAGTCGATCTCCTCGATGTTTTCGCGCTCGGGACTTTCGCCGGCGGCCGGATCGTGCCCCTCCAGGGCCGGCAGCGGGGCCGGATCCGGCACCTCGCCGGCGGACGCGAGGAGCCGCCAGGCTCCGTCGCCCTTATTCCCCCGGCTGAGGAGGGCCGTCCCGCGGACTTGGAAGACGGTCCTGGCCTGCTCGAGCAGCGACTGGACGGTGTCCTCGGAGCCGGCTGCCCCGCGGGTGAGATCACTGAGGGTGGCGGCCTCTGCCCTGGCCCGGGCGGCCTCCTTCGAACGGCGGGCAGACAGATCCACCACCATTGCTACCGCCGACGACACCCCCAGGAAGACGAAGAGAGCCAGGAAGTTCTGCGGGTCGCTGATGATCAGGTTGCCGGTCGGGGGCGTGGAGAAGTAGTTCACCAGCAGGCTGCTCCACAGGGCCGCCAGGACCGCGGGCCACAGGCCGCCCACCAGGGCGACCGCAACGGAGCCGCTCAGCTGGACGAGCATGGCGGTGGCAACGCTGTGGTCCGGATTCATGAAGCCCAGGAGCAGTTGCAGCAGCGCGGGCAGGAGCACCGCCAGGAGCAGGCCCACAGCGATCCGGGCCCGGCCAAGTTCTCCGGGGCGCGTCCGGCCCGTGCCCTGGGCGCCGAGCGGGTGCGAGACCATGTGGACATCGATGTCCCCGGAGCCCCGGACTACGCGGGTGCCGACCCCGCCGCCCAGGACACCGCCCAGCAGGCCCGCGAGGTTCTTGTGCCGTGAGATGCCGACAACGATTTGGGTGGCGTTGACGCTGCGGGCAAAGTCCAGCAGGGCGGCCGCCGGGTCTTCTCCAGCCACGATGTGGTAGCTGCCGCCCAGGTCCTGGGCCAGCCGCCGCTGCTGTTCGAGCGCCTGCGGCGATTCCGAGGCGACCTGCTTGGCGGCGCGGACGTGGACGGCCAGGAGATCTCCGCCGCTGATACGGGTCAAGATGCGTGCCCCGCGCCGGATGAGCGCCTCGCCCTCGGGACCCCCGGTCAGGCCCACGACGATGCGCTCGCGGGCAGGCCAGCTGTCCTGGATTCCGTTTTCGGCCCGGTATTTCGCCAGCCCTTCGTCCACCCGGTCAGCCAGCCACAGCAGGGTGAGCTCGCGGAGCGCGCCCAGGTTGCCGAGCCGGAAATAGCTGGACAGGGCCGCATCGATCCTGTCCGCGGCATAGACCTTGCCCTCGCTCAACCGCTGGCGCAACAGATCAGGCGGGATGTCGACCAGATCGATCTGGTCGGCGCGGCGCACGACGTCGTCCGGCACCGTCTCCGCCGGCCGGACCCCGGTGACGGCGCTGACGACGTCGCCGAGGGACGCCAGGTCCTGGATGTTGACCGTGGACAGGACATTGATCCCGGCGCTGAGGAGTTCGTCGACATCCTGCCAGCGCTTCGGGTTCCGGCCGCCCGGGACGTTGGAGTGGGCGTATTCGTCCACCACCGCAGTCCCGGGGGCCCGGGCCAGGACCGCGTCCAGATCCATTTCCTCGTACTTGGGACCCCCGTACCTCGCGGGGCGGGGCGGGATGACCTCGAGGCCCTCCAACAGTGCCCGGGTTCCGGCGCGGCCGTGGTCCGTCGCCAGCGCCACGGCAACGTCCTCACCGCGCCCGCCGAGGCGGTGGGCTTCCTCCAGCATTTCGTAGGTCTTGCCCACTCCGGGCGCGGCCCCCAGGAAGATCCGCAGCGTTCCACGTGCCATGTCGTCATTGTGTCACCTGGGGGCGCGGCCGGCGACGCGGCGACAGCCCGCGCGGGCGGCCGAAAGGCCGGGTTTGAGGGCCGCGTTAAGGAACTGTCAGGATTGTTCGCCGGACGGTCGCAGCGGTTGCGGGGGCTGATACTGTCGCGGACGGAAGCGGCGCGGTGTGCCGCGTGGAAAGGACATCATGACCACCCTCAGCCGGCCCCCGGCAGACCCTTCGGCGCCGCGGCCCGGCGCCGGGGAACACTTCAGGAACTGGCTGCTGTTCGGCCTGCAGGACGCCAAGGGAATCCACCAGGGGCCCGGGGCCGTGAGCGACAGCCACCTGAAAAAGCACTCGTGGTGGCAGGTCATGTGCCTGACGGGCGTGGACTACTTCTCCACCCTGGGCTACCAGCCCGCCATCGCCGCGCTCGCGGCCGGCGTGATTTCGCCGCTGGCCACCCTGGTCCTGGTGGCCGTGACTTTGCTGGGTGCACTGCCGGTGTACCGCCGGGTGGCCGGTGAAAGTCCGCGCGGCGAAGGGTCGATCGCCATGCTGGAAAGGCTGCTGCCGCGCTGGGGCGGGAAACTGCTCGTCCTGGTGCTGCTGGGGTTCGCGGCTACCGACTTCATGATCACCATGACGCTTTCTGCCGCGGACGCGACCGCGCACGCGCTCGAGAACCCGTTCGCACCCGCCTGGATGCAGGGCCAGAACGTCGCGGTCACGCTGTTCCTGCTGGCCATGCTCGCCGCCGTGTTCCTGCGCGGTTTCAAGGAGGCGATCGGCGTCGCCGTCGTCCTGGTGGGTATTTACCTTGGGCTGAACGTCGTCGTGGTCATCACAACGATCATCGAGGTCCTGCAGCACCCGGTGGCGGTCGATAACTGGTGGCTGGCCCTGACCACCCAGCACGGGAGCCCGCTGATGGTGGTGGGCATCGCGCTGCTCGTGTTCCCCAAGCTGGCCCTGGGCCTGTCCGGCTTCGAGACCGGCGTCGCCGTGATGCCGCAGATCCGCGGCCACGCCACGGACACCGAGGAGAACCCCCAGGGCCGGATCAAGGGTGCGCGCCGGCTGCTGACGACGGCGGCCCTGATCATGAGCGCGTTCCTCGTCACCACGAGCTTCACCACAGTGGTCCTGATCCCGGCGCAGGAGTTCCAGCCCGGCGGGCAGGCGAACGGCCGCGCCCTGGCTTACCTGGCGCACGAATACCTGGGAAACGGATTCGGCACCGTCTACGATCTGAGCACTATCGCCATCCTGTGGTTCGCCGGCGCCTCCGCCATGGCCGGGCTGCTGAACCTCGTGCCGCGCTATCTGCCCCGGTACGGCATGGCTCCGGAATGGGCCCGCGCCGTCCGGCCGCTGGTCCTGGTCTTCACCCTGGTGGGGTTCCTGATCACCTGGCTGTTCGACGCCGACGTCGACGCCCAGGGCGGCGCTTACGCCACCGGAGTCCTGGTTCTGATGACGTCGGCGGCGATTGCCGTGACGCTGTCCGCACGCAGCCACCGGCAGCGCAAGCGCAGCATCGGCTTCGGCATCATCGCCGTCGTGTTCATCTACACCACGGTGGCCAACATCTTCGAGCGTCCAGAGGGCATCCGGATCGCGGGGTTCTTCATCCTCGGGATCATCGTGATCTCCCTGCTCTCGCGCATCCGGCGCTCCTTCGAGCTCCATGCCACGCATGTGCGGATGGATACCCCGGCCCTGGAATTTCTGGCTGCCAATGAATCCGGCCCCATCGCGATCATCGCCCACGAGCCGCTGCGGCTCACTGCCCAGGCGTACCTGGACAAGCTCACGTCCGCGATCGAGGTCAGCCACCTCCCGCTGGACTCCCAGGCGCTGTTCCTCGAAGTGGTGGTGGACGACTCCTCCGACTTCGAGACCGCGCTCGAGGTCCGCGGGGTCAGCCGGCACGGGTACCAGATCCTGGAGGTCCACGGGCCAGTTGTTCCGAACACGATCGCTTCCGTGCTGCTGCACATCCGCGACGTCACCGGGCTGATGCCGCACATCTACTTCCGCTGGACGGAGGGAAACCCGTTCACCAACCTCCTGCGGTTCCTGGCTTTCGGCGAAGGCGAGATTGCCCCGGTGACGCGCGAAGTGCTGCGCGAGGCCGAGCCGGACGTCACCCGGCGTCCGTGGGTCCACGTCGGCTGAGACCGCGCCCGGCGGCAGGCGTAAGGCCACAAACGCCTCGAACACAAACGCCCCTCCGGAGGAATCCTCCGGAGGGGCGTTGTGGTCTTCGGGGAAAGTGTCCCGGCCAGGTGGCCGGGGCTTTTTCCGGAGTACTTAGAGCGGGCGGATGTTCTCAGCCTGCGGGCCCTTCGGGCCCTGCGTGACGTCGAATTCAACCTTCTGGTTCTCGTCCAGCGAACGGTAGCCGCTGGTAGCGATTGCCGAGTAGTGGGCGAAAACGTCGGCCGACCCGTCATCCGGGGCAATGAAGCCAAAACCCTTTTCGGCGTTGAACCATTTAACTGTGCCTGTAGCCATGCCTTTATCCTTCTGAAATGCTGCTGATCTCCGGCGGCCATAAGGCCAACGGCTGCGGAGACATTCGTCCGCTGTCCCCAACGTACGGTGCGACGGGCCGCGGTGCAAGGGTCTGACGGGGGTCTTCGTCCCGGCCGGCCGCTTTCGTCAGGCCGAGACGGTGGCGTCGAAGAGCGCAATCAGGTCCCTGCTGATCTGGTACGGCGAGGTCTCGGACGGGCTGTGGCCCGCGCGGTAGACCGAAATCCGCGCACCGATCGACTGCGCGAAGCTCCGGTGCAACGCCAGCGGCCAGAGGTCGTGTTCGCCGACTGCGACAAGCTTTGGCAGCGTCGCGGCCGCCAGCACCCGCCGCAGATCCGGGGTGTGCTTCATAAGGCCGATGATGTCGACCACCGAGGCGCGGCGCGTGAACGCGAACCGGCTCCTGACGAACCGCAGCCGCTGCGGCGCCACCCGGGCAATATTGCTGCGGATGCCCCAAATCATTAATGCGGTGCCGACCCTGGAGGTGACCCAGCAGCTGACCCAGCCAGCCAGGCGCACATAACGGAGGCTCTGCCCCGGCTCCGGCGGGCAGCTGATGAGGGTCAGGCTGCGGAACTTTTCTGGCCGCTGGACGAACGCCAGTTGGGCAACCACCGCCGCGAAGGAATACCCCACGACGTGCACCGCGCCTTGGTCGGTGTCCAGCATGGACAGGAGATCGTCGCGGAACAGCTCGTAGTCGTAGCAGTTCCGGGGCGGAACGAGGTTTTCGGGCCCGGCCTGGGCGGATTCATACTGCCCGGCGATGTCGCAGCTGAGGACGAAGTAGCCGGCCGCGGCGAGCTCGGGCAGCATGAGGATGAAGTCTTCCTTGGAGCCGGTTGCGCCCGGGACCAGCAGGACGCGCGGCTTCCCGGGGTCTCCGGCGGCGATCGTCGCCAAGGTCCCGCTCGGTGCCTGGAACTGACCGCGCATCACGCCTGCCGGAAGGACGGCCCAGTCGAAGTCGGGCAACGCGGCGTCCCGGCGGGCGGCATCGTCCACCAGCCCTGAACCAAAGCCCTCGGGAACCGGGCCGCCCTGTGCGTTACTGCCGGCAGACGCCATCTATCTAACATAGCCCCCTGCCGGCGGCGTGGCGGAGGTCCCGTTGCAATTCGACGGCCCGGCGCCGGCCGGTCCGGAG
>NZ_KI914940.1:28547-31490 GCF_000520575.1 Arthrobacter sp. I3 | reverse complement strand
GTCCGGAGGTCCACGCTCAGCCAGCCAGGCTGCCGG
Source organism: Arthrobacter sp. I3 (assembly GCF_000520575.1). Lineage (NCBI taxonomy): Bacteria > Bacillati > Actinomycetota > Actinomycetes > Micrococcales > Micrococcaceae > Arthrobacter > Arthrobacter sp. I3. The sequence goes on along the minus strand of NZ_KI914940.1, from coordinate 31,454 downwards.
CGGCCGTCGCGGGGAGAGCGGGGAATCCACCTGCCGCACCGTTCCGGCCGATCCGTCCACGGTCACGGTCTCACCGGTCCGCAAACGGGTGGTCGCGTCCGGCACGCCCACCACCGCCGGGATGCCGTATTCGCGGGCCACCACGGCGCCGTGCGAGATCACCCCGCCCATTTCCATCACCAGGGCGCCGGCCGTCATGAACAGCGGCGTCCAGCCGGGGTCGGTGGAGGGCGCCACGAGGATTTCCCCGGGCTCGAGGTGCGCGCCCACCGGATCCAGGATGACCCGGACCGTTCCGGTGGCGGTGCCGGCCGACGCCGGTGTCCCGGCGAGGGCGCCGGAAGCGGGGGACTTGGCCATCACGGCCGCCTCCACATCCGTGCCGTCGGAGAGCAGGAGCCGGGGAATCCGGCGCCGGCGCAGTTCGACGTCGTAGATCCGGTGGCGGCCCGCGACGATGCCCTTGAGGTCGGCACCCCGCAAACCCACACGGACCTCGTCGAATTCCAGGAAATACACGTCGTCCGCGGCGGCGATCGCACCGGACCGGGCCAGCTCGATGCCGATCGCGTTGAGCTGGCGGTGCATTTCCGCGAGGGCGAGGATGATGTAGAACTTGGGCAGTTCGCGCAGTCCGGACAGCTGGCGGGTCCGGTGCAGGCAGAATTCCACCAGCCGGGCACGGATCCGGCTGCGGCCCCTGGTCCGTTCCACCAGGCTGCGGATCCTGGCCTCGGCATGTTCCTCGGCGCGGGCGAACTGCCGGTCGGGCGCCTGCTCGGGGTCGGCCACATGCAGGTAGTTCGAGATCATCCCGAGGATGTGGTCCGGCTTCTCCGACCACCGCGGCATGCCAAGGTCGATCTCCGCCACGGCGCGGTGGCCGTAGCGGTCCAGGAACCCGTGCAGGCCGGTCTGTGCCACTGCGGGCAGCGAGCCGGCCTTGTACAGGGCGGCCAGTTCCCTTGGCCCGTGGGCCAGGAACACCTCCCGGGACGCGGCATTCGCGCCGACGGTGACGGCCAGTTGCCAGAGCTCGAGGTCCATCTCGGTGGTGACATTGTTGGGCAGACCCCGCAACACGGCCTCGAGTTCCCGCGGTGCCGCGATGCCGCGCAGCAGCCTGCGCGCCCCGGCCAGCATGAGGTATCCAACAGACGGTCCGGGCAGCGTCGCCAGGATCAGCCCGTCCACGGTGTTCTCCAGGATGCGCTGGGCGTGATCGAGCCGGCCAAAAGTGGTGGCCGGTTCCGGCAGGACAAGTTCGGATTGAAGGCGATCTCCGTAATCGAAGGCGCGGCGCAGTTCGGCGGACGGCCGCACCGCGGCCCGCACCAGGGACGGAAGCAGCCGGACCGTCAGGCCCAGGCCGGCCATGGTTCCGGGATCGCGCCCTGCGCTATTGCCTGCTGCGCCGCTGCCGGTCCCCGGCCGCCGGGGGGCCAGCCTGCCCGCCGCGCCGTGCCGTGGCCGCCGGGACGGCCGTTTGCGCACGCCGAACCGCGGGTCATCCAGGAGTGCCGGAAAAACCGCGCCGGACCTGCCGTCCGCCAGCGGAAGCATCCGCAGCAGGTAGCGGCGGCCGTACCTGTTGCGCACCATGGGCGTCACGTCCACATACATCCGCAATCCCGGGTTGACGTACCGCCACGGCCCGTTGCGGTTCCGCATTGAGCCCAGCACGGAGAGCCCCATGGGGGTCAGGGGCCTGGTCAGGCCCTGGAGCAAGGTGCCGCACAGGTAGACGTGGGGGTCGACGTCGGCCCGTGCCTCCGCGCCCAGCGGTTCGGCGGCCGCAGGCTCCGGCAGCGGATACAACGTAGTGATGGGCCGCGACTGGGTCACCCAGATCCTGCCCGCGGCGTCGATCACCCATTCCACATCCTGGGGTGCCCCGAACAGCCCCTGGACGGTATCGCCGAGGGCCGTGAGTTCGCGGATCCGGGCGTCGTCCAGGCTCGGCCGCCGCCGGACTGACGTCCCCTTCGGCGAACGGAGGAGAATGCGTCCCGTGGCCGTATCCACGACGAAATGATCCGGGTTGACGCTGCCGGAGACCACCGCTTGGCCGGGCCCGGCGCTCGCATCGATGACCGTTTCGGTCCGGGTGCCCGTCACGGGATTGGCGGTGAAGAGCACGCCGGCGCTGGTGGCGGTGATGAGGTCCTGGACGACGACGGCGAGGCCCACCTCACGGTGGCTGATCCCGTTGGCGGCGCGGTAGGCCACAGCCCGTTCGGTCCAGAGTGAGGCCCAGCAGCGCCGGACCGACTCGACCACGGCGTCGGCTCCGGAGATGTTCAGGAAGGAATCCTGCTGACCGGCGAAGCTGGCGAAGGGCAGGTCCTCGGCGGTGGCGGAGGATCTGACGGCCACTGTGGACCGGCTGCCGAGCGCGGCATACGCGCCGCGAAGGGCGGCATCGACGTCGGCGGGAATCGGCGCGGTCACGATCATTTCCCGCGCCTGCCGGGCCAGTTCACCCAGGTCCGGTCCGGTCCGGACCAACCCGGGACGGCCTGGCTGGCGGGAGTCGCCGTCGCCTATTTCGCCGCGGTCTGTTTCGCCGTCGTTCGACGGGTGGGGCTGCGCGGCGTCCAGCCGGGCCGCCAGCGCGTCCAGTTCGGCCGGGGCCGCCTTTCGGTAGGCAACCGTGGTGAGGCAGAATCCGCGGGGTACACGGAACCCGGCGGCCGTGAGCTTGCCGAGGTTCAGGGCCTTTCCGCCCACGAGCGGCAGGGGAGCGGAACCCAGTGCGCTGAGATCCATGACGAGACTTTCCGGTGCCCTGCCATCTGCAGAACCCATTTCCTGCTCCCACGTCCTGTCCGCGTCTTCAAGCCACGTATTCACGCCACGTATTCAAGCCGCGGGCGGCCTCCGGGTCCTGAGTCCGGCGGCGCGGCG
>NZ_KI914940.1:27031-28447 GCF_000520575.1 Arthrobacter sp. I3 | reverse complement strand
GGCCGGCGTCGGCCTCGCCGGTGTCTTCCCACATAAGATCCAGGTTGCGGAAGACCGGAGGGCCGTCGCACAGGGCGGCCATCTGCGCGGCGAATTCGGAGGTCTCGGGCCGGTTGGAGTTCTCCATGGCCGACTCGTAGGAGTCGAACTCCACGATCGTGAGGTAGGTTCCGGGGCGGTCGCGGTCTGCGGTGGCCATGATGCGGCGGAAGGTCGGGGCAGTGGTTCCCTCCGTCCTGGAGGGCCGGCCGAGTTGCTCGATCTCCTCAATGCGGGAGGTCTGAAATTCGATGATCTGCACGAACCTGGCCATGACGGCTCCCTTGACGGCGGCGGATGCTGATGCGCTTCACGCTAGCCCCTCGTCCTTGCCCGTGCAAGGGCGGGAGCTAGCAGTGCAGCCAGGCCGGCGCGGGCGGCCGCGCGGGTGCCAGCGCGGCCGCCGTCGAGAGCCCGGCTACGGGGACAGGAGGACCTTGATAGCGCGCCGTTCGTCCATCGCGCGGTAGGCCTCGGGTGCCTCCTCCAGGGGCATGACCGAGTCGAACACGCGGCCCGGATTGATGGTGCCGTTCAGCACGTCCGCCAGCAGTTCCGGGATGTACGTCCGGGCCGGGGCCATGCCGCCGCCGATCGAAATGTTGGTGTCGAACAGGAAGCGCAGCGGGGCTTCGGCGCCGCCGGTGGGGACGCCGACAAAGCCGAGGGCGCCGCCCGGGCGGACGCTGTGCAGTGCCTGTTCCATGGATTCCTTGGTCCCCACGCACTCCAGCACGGAGTCGGCCAGGACGCCGCCGAGCAGTTCGCGTACCTTGGCGACGCCCTCGTCCCCGCGTTCGGCGACGATGTCCGTGGCCCCGAATTCGCGGGCGATCGCCTGGCGGTCGGCGTGCCGCGACATGGCGATGATCCGCTCCGCGCCGAGGCGCTTGGCGGCCAGGACGCCGCAGAGCCCCACGGCGCCGTCGCCGACCACCACGACCGTCCGGCCGGGACCGGCCTTGGCCGCGAGTGCTGCGTGGTGGCCGGTGGCCATGACGTCGGAGAGCGTGAGCAGGCTGGCGCGGAGGGCGTCGTCCGGGTCGGTGACGCCCGGGACCTTGACCAGCGTGGACTCGGCGAGCGGTACTCGCACGGCCTGCCCCTGGCCGCCGTCGATCCCGTGGCCGGTGTCATCCTTGCCGCCCCAGCCGGCGAGGTGGTCGCAGGCCACCGTGACGCCGTCGAGGCACTGCGGGCACGCGCCGCAGCTGACCACGAACGGGGCGATCACGAAGTCGCCCACGGCGAGGTCTTTGATGTCGTCGCCGACGCTTTCGACCGTCCCGATGAACTCGTGCCCGATCGCGGACGGCTTGTGGGTGGGCTTGACCCCGCGGTACGGCCAGAGGTCCGAGCCGCAGACGCAGGAGGCGG
>NZ_KI914940.1:25475-26931 GCF_000520575.1 Arthrobacter sp. I3 | reverse complement strand
TGTGGGTGGGCTTGACCCCGCGGTACGGCCAGAGGTCCGAGCCGCAGACGCAGGAGGCGGTGACCTTCACGATGACGTCGGTGGGCAGCTGGAGGGTGGGGTAGTCGCGGTCTTCGACTCGGATGTCGCCGGGACCGTGGATGATGGTGGCGCGCATGGGTGCTCCTCGCATTGTGGTGGATGGGCTGGGAACGAGTTTAGTCCCGTGGCATCCCGGCCTCGCAGGCGAGGACAAGCAACGCGGGGTCAGATCCGGCCCATTAAGGGCCGTATCTGACCCCGCGTTGCTTTAGAGGGCTTCGAGCACGCTGACGTAGTTGGCGATGCCGACGCCGCCCATGTTCTGCACCGCGGCCCGGCGCGGGTTGGCCAGCTGCATGTCGCCGGCCGTCCCGGTGAGCTGCATGGCGGCGATGACGTGCTGGGAGACGCCGGTGGCGCCGACGGGGTGGCCCTTAGCCTTGAGCCCGCCCGAGACGTTGACCGGCAGCTTGCCGTCCTTGAAGACCCAGCCTTCCTCGAGCGCCCGGGCGCCCTGGCCGCGTTCGGTCAGCCCCATGGCCTCATACATGAGCAGTTCGGCAATGGTGAAGCAGTCGTGGACTTCGGCGAAGTCGAGCTCCTCCAGCCCGACGCCGGCCATCCCCAGGGCCCGCTGCCAGGAGGCCCGTGTGGCGGCGAATTCGGTCGGGTCCCGGCGCTCGGCGGGGAAGAAATCATTCGCCTGGCCGAAGCCGGCGGCTTGACCCCGCGGTACGGCCAGAGGTCCGAGCCGCAGACGCAGGAGGCGGTGACCTTCACGATGACGTCGGTGGGCAGCTGGAGGGTGGGGTAGTCGCGGTCTTCGACTCGGATGTCGCCGGGACCGTGGATGATGGTGGCGCGCATGGGTGCTCCTCGCATTGTGGTGGATGGGCTGGGAACGAGTTTAGTCCCGTGGCATCCCGGCCTCGCAGGCGAGGACAAGCAACGCGGGGTCAGATCCGGCCCATTAAGGGCCGTATCTGACCCCGCGTTGCTTTAGAGGGCTTCGAGCACGCTGACGTAGTTGGCGATGCCGACGCCGCCCATGTTCTGCACCGCGGCCCGGCGCGGGTTGGCCAGCTGCATGTCGCCGGCCGTCCCGGTGAGCTGCATGGCGGCGATGACGTGCTGGGAGACGCCGGTGGCGCCGACGGGGTGGCCCTTAGCCTTGAGCCCGCCCGAGACGTTGACCGGCAGCTTGCCGTCCTTGAAGACCCAGCCTTCCTCGAGCGCCCGGGCGCCCTGGCCGCGTTCGGTCAGCCCCATGGCCTCATACATGAGCAGTTCGGCAATGGTGAAGCAGTCGTGGACTTCGGCGAAGTCGAGCTCCTCCAGCCCGACGCCGGCCATCCCCAGGGCCCGCTGCCAGGAGGCCCGTGTGGCGGCGAATTCGGTCGGGTCCCGGCGCTCGGCGGGGAAGAAATCATTCGGG
>NZ_KI914940.1:21820-25375 GCF_000520575.1 Arthrobacter sp. I3 | reverse complement strand
ACGGGGGAGCAGTCGGTGCGGCGCAGCGGGTCGGCCACCATCGGGTTCTTGTCCGAGACGGTGCGGCAGAAGTCCTCGCCGAGGTCCTTGCGGAGCTGGGCGTAGGGGTTGTCGACGCCGTTGCGGTGGTTCTTCGCCGCGATGGTGCCCAGGACGTCGCCGAGTTTTCCGTTGCTGTCGCCGTAGCGCTTGCCGTAGTGCTTCGCGACCTCCGCGAAGAGCCCGGTGAACCCGGTGGTGGAGGCCTTGCCGGCCATGTCGTAGTCCGCGCCGAGCAGGGCCGCGCCCACGACGTCGGCCCCGGCCTGGGTCATCTTTTCGGCGCCGATCACCAGGACGGTCTTCGCGGTACCGGCCAGCAATGACTTGGTGCCCTGCTGGAACGCGGCCGAACCGGAGGCGCAGGCGTTCTCCACCCTGGTGGAGGGAACGTTGGCCAGCTGATCCGAGACCTGCAATGCGAGGGAGGACGGGAAGGCCAGCGGCATCATGCCGGAGTTGAACTGGCCGAGGTAAATCTCATCGATCTGGCCGGGCTCGATCCCGGCGTTGCCGATCGCCTCGGTGGCGACCTGCACGATCAGGGACTCCAGGGTTTCGTCGCTCAGCTTGCCGAACCGGCTGTGGCCCCGCAGTCGGTGCGGCGCAGCGGGTCGGCCACCATCGGGTTCTTGTCCGAGACGGTGCGGCAGAAGTCCTCGCCGAGGTCCTTGCGGAGCTGGGCGTAGGGGTTGTCGACGCCGTTGCGGTGGTTCTTCGCCGCGATGGTGCCCAGGACGTCGCCGAGTTTTCCGTTGCTGTCGCCGTAGCGCTTGCCGTAGTGCTTCGCGACCTCCGCGAAGAGCCCGGTGAACCCGGTGGTGGAGGCCTTGCCGGCCATGTCGTAGTCCGCGCCGAGCAGGGCCGCGCCCACGACGTCGGCCCCGGCCTGGGTCATCTTTTCGGCGCCGATCACCAGGACGGTCTTCGCGGTACCGGCCAGCAATGACTTGGTGCCCTGCTGGAACGCGGCCGAACCGGAGGCGCAGGCGTTCTCCACCCTGGTGGAGGGAACGTTGGCCAGCTGATCCGAGACCTGCAATGCGAGGGAGGACGGGAAGGCCAGCGGCATCATGCCGGAGTTGAACTGGCCGAGGTAAATCTCATCGATCTGGCCGGGCTCGATCCCGGCGTTGCCGATCGCCTCGGTGGCGACCTGCACGATCAGGGACTCCAGGGTTTCGTCGCTCAGCTTGCCGAACCGGCTNCGCTCCTTCAAATTCGAGCGCGACATCGAAGTCGGCTTCGGTTTTTTCGCGGATTTCCTCCACGGTGACGCCCGGCGCGAGGCGCGTGAGCGTGAGCTTCCGCCCGCCGTCTGCTTTGTGCTCATTCTTCACAAGGTCGAAGACCGCGAGGTCGCTGATGATGCGGTCCACGCAGCTGAGCCCGGTGAGGGGCAGCGTGCATTCCTTGACGATCTTGGCGGTGCCGTCCTTGGCGTTGTGCTCGGTGAGGACCACGACACGCGGGGTGCCGGCCACGAGGTCCATGGCACCGCCCATGCCCTTGACCATCTTGCCGGGGATGGTCCAGTTGGCGAGGTCTCCGTTCCCGGAGACCTGCATGGCGCCCAGGATCGCGACCTTCACGTGACCGCCGCGGATCATGCCGAAGGACGTCGCGGAGTCGAAGATGCTGCCGCCGGGCAGAACCGTGACGGTCTGCTTGCCGGCGTTGATCAGGTCCGCGTCTTCCTCGCCCTCGAAGGGGAACGGGCCCATGCCGAGGAGGCCGTTCTCGCTCTGCAGGACAACGCGGACGCCGACGGGCAGGTTGTTGGCCACCAGCGTGGGGATGCCGATGCCAAGGTTGACGTAGTCGCCGTCGTTCAGTTCTTCGGCCGCGATTGCGGCCATTTCATCTCGGGTCCAGGCCATGGTGGTTCTCCTTGGAAAGTCAGGGTGCAGGGGGTGGGGCGCCAATGCCGGCGCGCCCGGGGCGGGCGGCGCTCGGGCCGGATTAGACGGTGACGGCGGAGGCGGCCTGCGCCGGCTCTGTTTCCGCTGCGGGCCGCGGGCGGACGGTGCGCTGTTCGATGTCCTTGACGCGGCCGCTGGCCTGGACCAGGCGCTGGACGAACACGCCGGGGGTGATGATGTGGTTCGGGTCCAGCTGGCCGGGCTCGACGATCACTTCGGCCTCGGCGACGGTCACGGCGCCGGCCGTGGCGACCACGGGGTTGAAGTTCTGCGCGGTGTACCGGTAGATCAGGTTGCCGTCGGTGTCGGCCGTGTGGGCGTGAACCAGGGCGACGTCGGCCTTGATGGCGCGTTCCTGGACATAGGTCTCGCCGTCGAACTCCGCCAGCGGCTTGCCTTCGGCGACGAGGGTGCCCACGCCGGTCTTCGTGTAGAACGCCGCGCTCCTTCAAATTCGAGCGCGACATCGAAGTCGGCTTCGGTTTTTTCGCGGATTTCCTCCACGGTGACGCCCGGCGCGAGGCGCGTGAGCGTGAGCTTCCGCCCGCCGTCTGCTTTGTGCTCATTCTTCACAAGGTCGAAGACCGCGAGGTCGCTGATGATGCGGTCCACGCAGCTGAGCCCGGTGAGGGGCAGCGTGCATTCCTTGACGATCTTGGCGGTGCCGTCCTTGGCGTTGTGCTCGGTGAGGACCACGACACGCGGGGTGCCGGCCACGAGGTCCATGGCACCGCCCATGCCCTTGACCATCTTGCCGGGGATGGTCCAGTTGGCGAGGTCTCCGTTCCCGGAGACCTGCATGGCGCCCAGGATCGCGACCTTCACGTGACCGCCGCGGATCATGCCGAAGGACGTCGCGGAGTCGAAGATGCTGCCGCCGGGCAGAACCGTGACGGTCTGCTTGCCGGCGTTGATCAGGTCCGCGTCTTCCTCGCCCTCGAAGGGGAACGGGCCCATGCCGAGGAGGCCGTTCTCGCTCTGCAGGACAACGCGGACGCCGACGGGCAGGTTGTTGGCCACCAGCGTGGGGATGCCGATGCCAAGGTTGACGTAGTCGCCGTCGTTCAGTTCTTCGGCCGCGATTGCGGCCATTTCATCTCGGGTCCAGGCCATGGTGGTTCTCCTTGGAAAGTCAGGGTGCAGGGGGTGGGGCGCCAATGCCGGCGCGCCCGGGGCGGGCGGCGCTCGGGCCGGATTAGACGGTGACGGCGGAGGCGGCCTGCGCCGGCTCTGTTTCCGCTGCGGGCCGCGGGCGGACGGTGCGCTGTTCGATGTCCTTGACGCGGCCGCTGGCCTGGACCAGGCGCTGGACGAACACGCCGGGGGTGATGATGTGGTTCGGGTCCAGCTGGCCGGGCTCGACGATCACTTCGGCCTCGGCGACGGTCACGGCGCCGGCCGTGGCGACCACGGGGTTGAAGTTCTGCGCGGTGTACCGGTAGATCAGGTTGCCGTCGGTGTCGGCCGTGTGGGCGTGAACCAGGGCGACGTCGGCCTTGATGGCGCGTTCCTGGACATAGGTCTCGCCGTCGAACTCCGCCAGCGGCTTGCCTTCGGCGACGAGGGTGCCCACGCCGGTCTTCGTGTAGAACGC
>NZ_KI914940.1:17157-21720 GCF_000520575.1 Arthrobacter sp. I3 | reverse complement strand
ATCAGGTCCGCGTCTTCCTCGCCCTCGAAGGGGAACGGGCCCATGCCGAGGAGGCCGTTCTCGCTCTGCAGGACAACGCGGACGCCGACGGGCAGGTTGTTGGCCACCAGCGTGGGGATGCCGATGCCAAGGTTGACGTAGTCGCCGTCGTTCAGTTCTTCGGCCGCGATTGCGGCCATTTCATCTCGGGTCCAGGCCATGGTGGTTCTCCTTGGAAAGTCAGGGTGCAGGGGGTGGGGCGCCAATGCCGGCGCGCCCGGGGCGGGCGGCGCTCGGGCCGGATTAGACGGTGACGGCGGAGGCGGCCTGCGCCGGCTCTGTTTCCGCTGCGGGCCGCGGGCGGACGGTGCGCTGTTCGATGTCCTTGACGCGGCCGCTGGCCTGGACCAGGCGCTGGACGAACACGCCGGGGGTGATGATGTGGTTCGGGTCCAGCTGGCCGGGCTCGACGATCACTTCGGCCTCGGCGACGGTCACGGCGCCGGCCGTGGCGACCACGGGGTTGAAGTTCTGCGCGGTGTACCGGTAGATCAGGTTGCCGTCGGTGTCGGCCGTGTGGGCGTGAACCAGGGCGACGTCGGCCTTGATGGCGCGTTCCTGGACATAGGTCTCGCCGTCGAACTCCGCCAGCGGCTTGCCTTCGGCGACGAGGGTGCCCACGCCGGTCTTCGTGTAGAACGCCGGGATGCCGGCGCCGCCGGCGCGCAGCCGCTCAGCAAGGGTGCCCTGTGGGGTGAACTCCACCTCCAACTGGCCGGCGAGGTACTGCTCGGCGAAGAGCTTGTTTTCCCCAACGTAGGACGCGATGACCTTGCGGACCTGGCCGCCTTCGATCAGGACCCCGAGGCCCTTGCCGTCCACGCCCATGTTGTTGGAGACGACCGTCAGGTCCTTCACCCCGGAATCCCGCACCGCCTCGATCAGGTCAGCGGGGATCCCGCTGAGCCCGAAACCGCCGACGGCGAGCGTCATGCCGTCGCGCAGCACGTCCTGCAGAGCGGCCGCTGCCCCGGATTTCACCTTTGACATTCCATCTCCTCATTGAGCTCGTCTTGCTATCCACTCCGGCAATCCACTTTGTGGACTCCATGCCTGAAGAAGGAGCCTATGGTGTGTCACAGACCACTGTCAACGTGGAGTTTTCCCGCAAATTGGAGGAGTTTATAGTGTGGACGCTACCCTTGGCACTATCCATTATGTGGATACCTGATGTTAAAATCGGGTAAAAGCAACGTGGGTGACAGCATCACCCAGTTCCGGGCCGACGTGAGGCAAGCAATGAATACAACCCCCGTCCAGGGCGCCCAGGTGGTCAGCCGGGCAGCCGGCCTGCTGCGCCTAGTCGGCCGAAAGCCGGAGGGCTGCCCCCTGGTGGAGCTCGTGCGCGAATCCGGCCTGACGCGGCCCACCGTGCACCGGCTGCTGAGCTCGCTCGCGGCCGAGGGGCTGCTGGACCAGGACCCGGGCAGCGGCAACTGGGTCCTGGGTCCTGAGATCCTGCTGCTGGGGTCTGTGGCCTCGGCGCGCTTCCCCCTGGAGGACATCGCGAGGCCGAGCCTGCGCCGCCTGGCCGAAGAGACCGGCGAAAGCGCTTTCTTCTCCATCCGCCGCGGCAACGAGACCGTGTGCCTGCTCCGGGAAGAAGGCAGCTTCCCGGTCCGTTCCTTCGTGCTGCACGAGGGGGTGCGGTTCCCGCTGGGCGTCGCTTCGGCCGGCACCGCCATCATGGCCTTCCTGCCGGCACAAGAGCAGGAAGAGCTGCTCGCTAACTGGGCAGCCCACTCCGGCAGCTTTGCGGCCGCGCACACCGCAGCACTGGTCAGGGAGAACCTGGAAGCGACGCGGCAGGCCGGCTATTCGGTCAATCCGGGGCTGGTCCTGGAAGGCAGCTGGGGGATGGGTGCGGCGGTCTTCGACCAGCGGGGGCGCCCCGCCTGGGCGCTGTCCCTGACCGGCATCGAACCGCGCTTCCGGGAGGACCGGCGTCCGCAACTGGGGCGGCTGCTCCTGGAAGAAGCGCACCGGATCTCCACGCTGCTGACCCGCTCGCCAGGCGCCTGACCCTCGTCAAGGGCCCCGGTTCGGCTCAGGCCGCCTCGGACAATTCAACTTGCCGGGCGACTCTTGCGCAGCCGCCGCTTGTGCCAGAAGCTGGCAGCACAGGCCGCATCGCGTCGAGCCGAAGGAGCAAAGCCTCATGAAAGACATCAAGATCTCTTTCGATCACTATGGCAGCCCGGACGTCGTCACCGTTGGCGAGGAGGAACCGCCGGTTCCGGGGGAGAACGAGGTCCAGGTGGGGATCCGCGCCGTCGGCGTCAACCCGGTGGACTGGAAAGTCGTTGCCGGCTACCTGGAGCCCTACCTTGCCCTGGACTTCCCTGCAGTTCCCGGCTGTGAGGCGGCAGGAATCGTGACCGCCGTTGGCCCCGGCGTGACCGGCCATGAGGTGGGCGACGACGTGATCTGGAATGGCATTTCCGGGGCCTACCGTGCCGCGGCCAATTTTCCGGCCAGCCAGCTGACGCCAAAGCCCGCGGGCATCGATTTTGAGCAGGCGGCGTGCGTCGCGATAGCTGGCGGCACAGCGTATTCGGCGCTGCTTCAGCTTGGCATTGGCGTTGGGGACACGGTCCTCATCCACGGTGCGGCGGGCGGGGTCGGCTCGGCGGCAGTCCAGATCGCGCGGCACCTCGGCGCCCGGATCATCGGCACCGCTTCAGAGCAGAACCACGACTATTTGCGCGGCCTCGGCGCCGTGCCGGTGGCCTACGGCGAAGGGCTCGTGGAACGCGTCCGCGCACTGGGCACCATCACCGCCGTCCTGGACACCTTTGGCGGGGAGGAGACGACGACGGCGACGGTCCATTTGCTCGGCGGCCACGGCGCCGCGGTGACCACGGTGCCTGGAAAGGCGGCCAACGCGGCCGGAATTGCACCGGTCAGGCTGCTGGACGGACGGGTCGCGGAGGCGGCCCGGCTGTCGGCCGAGGGAAAGCTCCGCTTCAGCATCCAGGAGCGGATTCCCCTCACCGATGCTGCCAGGGCACTGGGCATCAGCCGCGCAGGCCATGTCCGGGGCAAACTCGTGCTGATCCCGTAAGTGGAACCCCGCGGGGCCGCCCGGCAGCCCCGCCCGGGGCTCTCGGCTCAGGCTATTTCCACCAGGTGTCGAAAATCGTCACCGGGACCGTGCGCTTGTGGCGGGTCCGCAGGTACATCGCCTCGATCCGTTCGGCAGCGGCATCGGGTACGTCACGGCCCTCGAGGTAGTCATCGATCAGGTCGTAGCCCAGGCCGAGTTCGTCCTCGTCGGTCCGGCCCGGCTTGCCGTCCAGCAGATCCGCCGTCGGAACCTTTTCCCAGATCCGGGCCGGGGCGCCGAGTTCCGCCAGCAGGGCGCGGTTCTGGCGCTTGTTAAGGCCGAACAGCGGCAGGATGTCCGCGCCGCCGTCGCCGAACTTGGTGAAGAATCCCGTGACGGACTCGGCGCCGTGATCCGTGCCGATCACCAGGTAGTTGTGCTCGCCGGCCAGGGCGTACTGGGCAATCATCCGGGTCCGGGCCTTGGTGTTGCCCTTGTGGAAATCGGAGATCTCCGTGCCCACGGTCTTCTCGAACTCGTCCTCGAAGCCATCTACTGCGGCCGAGATGTTGAACGTCCATTCGGTCTTGGCGCGCACGAAGTCCAGGGCCGCCTGGGCGTCGTCCTCGTCATGCTGGACGCCGTAGGGCAGCCGCACGGCCACGAAGTTCGCCTCGGTGCCCTCGGCCTCGAGTTCCTCGACCGCCAGCTGGGCCAGCCGCCCGGCCAGGGAGGAGTCCAGGCCGCCCGAGATGCCCAGGACAAAGCCCTTGGTGTGGGTGGCCGTCAAGTATTCCTTGAGGAACGTCACGCGTTTGCGCACCTCCCCGGCAGGGTCGATCCGGGGCTGCACGCCCATTTCCTCGATGATCTTCGCCTGGAGTTCACGCATGCATCACAGCCTAGTCAGCGGTGTCAACAACGCTCAACTGTTGCAGCCGGACCGGCGGGTGACGCGCGGATCCGGCGTCGAAATGGCTTCGGTTCCGGACGGCGGCTACGGTTTCGGACCGTTGCGACTTAGATCCCCGGTGCGCCGGTCCGAATTCGGCGCCACTGGCCGGAACCGCCGCGAAAACCGCACCGCCGGCCGCCGCCTGCCCGGTCCTGACTGGGCACCGGCCCGGACGCCGGACCTATTGAGCCTGCCGCACCGGACCGGTGGAGCCGCGGACCGTGAGATGGGTGGGCATCACGGACCGGCTTCGGGTGCCACCGCCGGCGAGCGGGTTCAGCTGGGCCAGCAGCATGGACACCGCCACGCGACCGGCCTGCTCGATCGGGGAGGCCATGGTGGACAGCGGCGGATTGCAGAAGTCGGCGCCAAAGATGTCGTCGCAGCCCAGGGCAGGTCGGAGTTCCAGGGCACGTTCAACGAGAACGTCTTCTGCGACTCCTTCGACACCCGGCTCTAAACTGGCGCGGCGGGGCTGCGGGCGCCTAGGTTTCGGCTCGCCGCTACGGTTTCGGGCCGGTGC
>NZ_KI914940.1:10388-17057 GCF_000520575.1 Arthrobacter sp. I3 | reverse complement strand
TTTCGGGCCGGTGCTGCGCGGATCCCCGCCGCGCCGGTCCGAAGCCGCGGCGCGGGTCCGAAACGTGCGCGAAAAACCCTCCCGCGGCACCCCGCGCAGGCGTAGCGTGGGGCCATGGAGAAGACCGGATGCGCGGTGGTGGGCGGTGGACCTGCGGGGATGATGCTGGGCTTGCTCCTGGCACGCGCCGGGGTGCGGGTGACGGTGTTGGAGAAGCACGCCGATTTTCTGCGCGACTTCCGCGGCGACACCGTGCACCCGTCCACCATCCGGCTCATTGACGAACTTGGGCTCGGCCAGGAGTTCCGCCGGCTGCCGCAGAGCCGCCTGAAGAACGTCGTTTTCCCGGTCCCGGGCGGGCCGTCCGTGACCATGGGTGACTTTGACGCCCTGCCGCCGCCGTACAACTACATCGCCATGATGCCGCAGTGGGATTTCCTGAGCTTCCTCGCCGACGCCGCCGCCCAGGAACCGGGGTTTACGCTGCTCATGAGCCACACCGCCACCGGCCTGGTCCGCAACGGGGGCCGCGTCCGCGGAGTCCGCTTCAGGACTCCCGACGGCACGCAGGACGAGCTGCTGGCGGATCTGGTGGTTGCCACGGACGGCCGCCATTCCGCGCTGCGCACTGCGGCCGGGCTGGCGCCAAAGGAGTTCCCGGTGCCCTTCGACACCTGGTGGTTCCGGTTGCCCCGCTATCCCTCCGAAACGGGTGAGGTGGCCGGGCTTGTGCCGGCGTTCGGGCCCGGCGAGGCGCTGCTGGCCCTGTTCCGCAACGACTACTACCAAATGGGCTACCTCGCCGCCAAGGGCGCCGACGCCCGGATCCGTGCGGAAGGCGTTGAGGGCTTTCGACGGCGGGTCGCAGGGCTCCGCCCCGATCTCGCGGACCGGGTGGACGCCATCAAATCCCTCGATGACCTTCACTGGCTGGACGTGCGCCTGAACCGGCTGCGCTCGTGGCACATCAATGGGCTGCTGTTCATCGGGGACGCCGCGCATGCGATGTCCCCGGCCGGCGGCGTCGGAATCAACCTCGCCATCCAGGACGCGGCCGCCGCCGCCGAGTACCTTGCCCCCGCACTGCTCCGGGGCCGGGTAACCACGGCGGACCTTGAGAAAGTGGAACGGCGGCGCCGGCTGCCGACCGTCATTGTGCAGACCGTCCAACGGATCATGCAACGAGCGATCTTCGTCCCGGTCATGACCGGGAAGCGGACAAAATTTCCGGCCGCGGCACTCTTCTTCGCCCGGCACGTTCCGGCGTTCCGCAAGATCATTCCCCGCTTCATCGCCTTTGGCCCGCGGCCCGAGCACGCACCGGCCTTCGCGCGGCGTGCCGAACCCCAGCCGCAGCCCTAGCCCTGACCCGGGACCGACATACAGCTCACCGGCTGGGAATCCGCGGCGGACCAGCCACTAAACTGGGAGCCATGACTGCCACCCGTGACTTCGCAGCCGACGCTGCCGCTGCCCGTGCCCGACTCCTGGAACTGATCAAGGAACTGGCCGTAGTCCGCGGCAAGGTCATCCTCTCCAGCGGCGCCGAAGCCGACTACTACATCGACCTGCGCCGCATCACCCTGCACCACGAGGCGTCCAAACTCGTCGGACAGGTCATGCTCTCGCTGATGGAGGACGCCGGGATCGATTTCGAGTGCGCCGGGGGACTCACCATGGGGGCGGACCCGGTGGGCACCGCCGTCATGCGTGCCGCCGTCGACGCCGGCCGCCCGGTGGACGCTTTCGTGGTCCGCAAGGCGCAGAAGTCCTACGGCATGGGCCGCCAGGTGGAAGGCCCCTCGGTCGAGGGCCGCAAGGTCCTGGTCCTGGAGGACACCTCAACCACCGGCGGGTCCGCGCTGACCGCCGTCGAGGGCGTCCGCAAGGCCGGCGGCAACGTGGTGGCCGTCGCCGTGATCGTGGACCGCGACACCGGGGCCAAGGAAAAGATCGAGGCCGAAGCCGGTGTTCCGTATCTCTTCGCCTTCGGCAAGGACGAACTCGGCCTTAGCTAGGGGTTCGACGCCGGACGGCAGAGGTGGACGGGGTATGGGCCGTGACCTATCATTTGTCCCATACCCGTCCATCCTTTATCTGGAGAACACGCGCCATGCTCCCGTCCGAAAAGTCCCTGAACAGCGGTGTGAACCGCGGCCCTGAGGGGCAGGGCGCCGACATCTCGGTGGGAACGGTCGACCAGATCCAGAACCTGATCCTGGACAGCGCGGACTTCGAAGAGTTCCTGAACGAACTCGCGCGTTTTTCCGCGCACCAGGTGGCCGGCTCCGGCGACGACGCGCTGTGCGGAATCACCCTGCTCCGGGACCGTAAGGCCGCCACGATCGGGTGGAGCAGCGACTCCGCCCGCGAAGTGGACGAGATCCAGTACTCACTGTCCCAGGGCCCCTGCCTGACCGCCGCCAAGGAGGAACGGGAGGTCTACGTCCCGGACCTCTTCGACGAGGACCGCTGGGGTCCTGACTACGCCTCCGCCGTCGCCTCGCACGGCCTGCGCTCGGTGTTGTCGGTGCCTTTCCACCTCCAGGGCGAAGCCCAGGCGGCCCTGAACCTCTACTCCGATGTCCCGCACAAGTTCGACGGCGACGTCGCGGTCCGGGCCCGCGGCTACACCCGCGAAATCTCCCAGGCGCTGCGGCTGGCAGTCCGGTTCTCGCTGCACACGGACAGTGCCACAAACCTGCGCGCCACGCTTGAATCCCGGACCGTGATCGACATGGCCATCGGGATCGTTATGGCCCAGAACCGTTGCGACCAGGAAACGGCTGTCCGGATCCTCACCGATGCCTCCAGCAACGGAAACGTCAAACTCCGCGACATCGCCGCCTCACTGGTGCAATCTGTCGGCGGAACGGCTACCAGGACGCACTACGAAGAGCCGAACCGGCGGCAGGCCGGCTGAACCGGCAGCGGCCTATGACTTGTGTGCGACCACAAGCGCGGATACGCTGAATGCGGTTGAGCCGTCGGCCATAGACATCCTTATTTGGAGTACCTATGGACCAAACACTGCAAGCCCACGTCAAACTCGATGTCGTTTCCGACGTCGTCCGGATTAGTGTCCGGGGGAGCCTCACACAAGCCTCCCGCCCCTCCCTGATGCACATTATCCAGCGCATCCGCCGTATGGGGATCATCTCGCACATCCGCGTCGACCTCGGCCTGGCCGCATTTGTGGAATCAGCGGCGCTGGCCGGCCTGCGCAACGACCTCAACGCGATCGACGGCGGGGCCTCCGGCTCGGAGGTCGCCGGCATGCCGGCTCCCGGCGGAGTCTCCCTGGAACTGACCGCGCACCGCGACGATACCGCCGCATTGCCACCTCTGGACATGGCCGGTGAATTTACGGCCTCGATCGATCCCTCAGGAACCCGGAAGCTGAACCGGTTCTCCGACGACGAACTCTTCGCCGCGAGCGACTCTGTGTTCGGCCTTCTCGATGATCCCGCTGACATGGCACGCTCGGAACTCCTGGCGACCTATGACGAGATCGGTATGGAAATCAGCCGCCGCGAGGTCGGCCGCGAGCCCGAACCCGCGTAACCGGCAACGGCGCCAACCGCGTGCCAACGGCGCCAACCGCGCCAACGGCGTGCCAGCGGCGCTTCCACGCTGGGCTTCGTGACCGCTGTATGGTCCGGTTTCTCATCCCCGCCGAAGCGTGGATACGGTAGAGATGTGCCGGCCGAGATGGATCCGAACCATCCGCGAGGCCCCGGTGCTTCCGAGGCCCGCATGCTCCGCCGCGCCGTCGAGCTTAAACGGGTTTCCCGGCGATCGTTCCTGATCGGCGCCGGGTCCGCGTCGCTGCTGGCGGCGGACATGCTGTTCACTCAGCGCGTGCAGGCCGAGCGGCGTGTCAGCCGGATCCTCCAAGTACCTGACGACGTTGCCGAACGGTATTACCCCCACGCCAGCTGGATCCTGTTCCCCGGCTACAAAACGAGCTGGGAAGAAGCCCTGTGGATCTTGAACGCGCTGCGCGGCTCCCTGAACAAGAGGGGCCAGCTCGCCGCCGTCGGGTATTCCAACGAAGGCCTGGACATCGACGAGGTGGTCATCGCCGTGATCGAGCACGTCCGCGCCCACAATCTCACCACCCTCTACTTCTACGGCCATAGTTTTGGCGGCATGGTGGCAACCCAGGTGGCGGCCCGGCTGCGCGAACTGCACGGCGTCGAAGTGGCGTTCATCCTCCTCGACTCCAGCCCGGCGAGCCGGCACGACGTGCTGGACCAGAGCTGGTTCGAGGGCGTGGTGCTGCTCTACGAAAGCGGGTTCCGCTTCCCCACAGTGCTGCGCGGCGGCTACGAGCTCGGCGAGAGGATGCTGCACAAGAATGAACGCAGTTGGGGCCAGGTGGTGGACCAGACCCTGGAACAGCTGTCCCCGATCGCGCCGTCCAGCGTGCTGATCCAGTCCGAATCCGCGTACATCTTCCACTTTGAGGCCAGCCGTTTCGTCGGGAAGCTGGGCGAAACGAAGATGGCGTTCATTGGCAACCCCCGGGACAAGACGGTGGATTACGAGACCGCCCGGGACACCTGGTCACTGTCCTTCAAAACCAACATGGTCTCGGATGACCTGCGCACCGACGGGGCGAGGCCGGAGCACGCGAGCCCTGGCTGGAGTCCGTTCATCTACCGGCCCATCATCGAGAAACTCCAGGACGATCTCTTCCCGCTGCCCGGCGGCGGCGGGAAGAAGACCGCGTTCTGAGGTATCGCGTTCCGGGGTGTTGCTCAGATCTGGTTCTTGAGGTCCGCCACGGAATTCAGGATCTGGTTCGGCCGGAACGGATACGCGGCGATATCGTCCCGGTGGGTGATGCCGCTGAGCACCAGCACCGTGTGCAGGCCCGCCTCCATGCCGGCGATGATGTCGGTGTCCATGCGGTCACCGATCATCGCCGTGGTTTCCGAGTGCGCGTCGATCTGGTTCATTGCAGACCGGAACATCATCGGGTTGGGCTTGCCCACAATGTACGGTTCGCGGCCCGTGGCCTTGGTGATGAGGGCGGCGATGGCCCCGGTGGCAGGCATGGGGCCGTCCTTCGAGGGCCCGGTGGCGTCCGGGTTGGTGGCGATGAAACGCGCGCCGGCGAGGATCAGGCGGATGGCCATGGTGATGGCTTCAAACGAATACGTGCGGGTCTCGCCGAGCACCACGAAGTCGGGGTTCTGGTCGGTGAGGATGAAGCCGGCCTCGTGGAGCGCCGTCGTGAGTCCTGCTTCGCCGATCGTGTAGGCGCGGTTTCCCGACTCCGAGCCGCGGACCTGGTCCTTGAGGAACTGGGCCGTGGCCAGGGCCGAGGTCCAGATGTTCTCCTCCGGGATTTCCAGCCCGGAAGAGCTCAGCCGGGCCGCGAGGTCCCGGGGCGTGAAGATTGAGTTGTTGGTCAGCACGAGGAACCGCTTGGAGGTGTCCACCCAGCGCTGGATCAGCTCCGCCGCGCCCGGGATGGGCTGGTTCTCGTGGACCAGCACACCATCCATGTCCGTGAGCCAGCACTCGATTTCCTGGCCGCTGCGGTATACCGACGCCGATGAACGTACTTCGTCTGACTCTGCCATGGGGACCTCCGCCGCTGGTGATGTGCTGCTTACTGGCTCCCAGTCTAATGTTGAGGAGTGACTGAACAGCCCGATAGCCCCGCCCCGTCCCTTCCCGCCGCAGAGGAAGGGCCGGAACCAAAGGCGGAGGTCGGCGTCGGCCCCTGGGAAGGCGAACTTCCACAGGGCGGGCACTGGGATCCTGACCTCCTGGCGGACGGCGACCGGCGCAACGTGGTGGACAAATACCGCTACTGGAAGCACGAGGCGATCGTGGCCGACCTGGACTCCAAACGCCACAATTTCCACATCGCGATCGAGAACTGGCAGCACGACCTCAACATCGGCACCGTGGTCCGGACCGCCAACGCGTTCCTGGCCAAGGAAGTCCACATCATCGGACGACGCCGGTGGAACCGCCGCGGGGCCATGGTCACCGACCGCTACCAGCACGTCCGCCACCACCCCACCGTTGAGGACTTCGTGGCCTGGGCGCAGGGGGAGGGGCTGGCGATCATCGGGATCGACATCTTCCCGGACTCGGTACCGCTGGAGACCTACGAACTGCCCAAGGACTGCGTCCTGGTCTTCGGCCAGGAAGGCCCGGGCCTGACCCCTGAAGTCCACGAAGCGGCGCTGGACACCCTGTCGATCGAGCAGTTCGGCTCCACCCGTTCCATCAACGCAGCCTCCGCCGCCGCGATCGCGATGCACGCCTGGATCCGCCGCCACGTGTTCGGCCAGCTCCCGGGCTAAAGCCACTCTTGGGCGTCCGTGGCCCGGGGGTTCCCTGCCGACAAGCGAGCCGTTGACTTGGATCGCAAACCGGCAGACGCTGTCGGTGCAAGGCGAACGCGCGAGGAGAAGGATGTGGACCGGAACCGAAGACATCACCGTCGCACGTCGGATGAGGCCGTCCCGTTCGGCAGGGGAGCGGAAACCCGGTGAGCGGGTTTGTAGACAGCGTCCTGAATGTGGACCCGCTGCTGGCCCTGATCATCGTGGGCCTGCTGGTCTTCGCCGAGGACGCCCTCTTCGTCGGCTTCGTTGTCCCCGGGGAGACCGCCGCGGTTCTGGGCGGGGTCGTGGCCAGCCG
>NZ_KI914940.1:8405-10288 GCF_000520575.1 Arthrobacter sp. I3 | reverse complement strand
CGCCCGGCCGCGAGTGTTACAGGGGCCACGTGACCGGAGACACGGCCCCGGCGCAGGAATGGCTAGGATGGTTCCTAGCCGACGAGGTTCCCTCCAGGATCACCAGCCCGTAGACGAAATTCACATTAGGAGTCAGCATGCCCATTGCAACCCCAGAGATCTACTCCGAGATGATCGACCGTGCAAAGACGGGCGGCTTCGCCTTCCCGGCGGTCAACGTCACGTCCTCCCAGACCCTGAACGCCGCCCTGCGCGGCTTCGCCGAGGCCGAGTCCGACGGCATCGTCCAGGTCTCCACCGGCGGTGCAGCTTACTGGTCCGGCGCCTCCACCAAGGACATGGTTGCCGGCTCCCTCGGCTTTGCCGCGTTCGCCCGCGAAGTCGCGAAAAACTACGGCGTGAACATCGCCCTGCACACGGACCACTGCCCCAAGGACAAGCTGGACGGCTTTGTGCTCCCGCTGCTTGCCGCCTCCGAGGCCGAGGTCAAGGCAGGCCGCAACCCCCTCTTCAACTCGCACATGTGGGACGGCTCCGCCGAGACCCTGCAGGAAAACCTGCGGATCGCCCGTGAACTGCTCGAGCGCACCGCGGCCGCCAAGATGGCCGCGTTCGCCCGCGAAGTCGCGAAAAACTACGGCGTGAACATCGCCCTGCACACGGACCACTGCCCCAAGGACAAGCTGGACGGCTTTGTGCTCCCGCTGCTTGCCGCCTCCGAGGCCGAGGTCAAGGCAGGCCGCAACCCCCTCTTCAACTCGCACATGTGGGACGGCTCCGCCGAGACCCTGCAGGAAAACCTGCGGATCGCCCGTGAACTGCTCGAGCGCACCGCGGCCGCCAAGATGATCCTCGAGGTCGAGATCGGCACTGTGGGCGGCGAGGAAGACGGCGTCGAGAACGCCATCAACGACAAGCTCTACACCACGGTCGAGGACGCCCTGGCCACCATCGACGCGCTCGGTTCCGGCGAAAACGGCCGCTACATCACGGCACTGACCTTCGGCAACGTGCACGGCGTCTACAAGCCGGGCGGCGTCAAGCTCCGCCCTGAGATCCTCAAGGACATCCAGGAGCAGGTCGGCGCCAAGATCGGCAAGGCCAACCCGTTCGACCTCGTGTTCCACGGCGGCTCCGGCTCCTCGGACAAGGAAATCGCGGACGCCGTCTCCTACGGCGTCATCAAGATGAACATCGACACCGACACCCAGTACGCCTACACCCGCCCCGTGGTGGATCACATGTTCCGCAACTACGACGGCGTGCTGAAGATCGACGGCGAAGTCGGCAACAAGAAGCTCTACGATCCCCGCGTCTGGGGTGCTTCGGCGGAGGCCGGCCTGGCCGCCCGCGTGGTCGAGGCCGCCCAGCAGCTGGGCTCCACCGGCAAGACCTTCTAGCCATGTCCGACGAGTTCCGGAAAAACCTGATGGGTCCCGAGCCCACGCTCCTGCCTGCCGAGAGCGAGATCTACCAGCATCTCGCGCTCGGCCAGGAAGCCGTGGACCTCGTGGCGAAGCACCCCACCTCCTCGCTCCTGTGGGCCATCCTCGCCGAGGAGGCCTGGGACGAGGGCCGCACCATCGATTCCTACGCGTACTCGCGGGTCGGCTACCACCGCGGCCTCGACTCACTGCGCCGCAACGGCTGGCGCGGCGTCGGGCCGATCCCGTGGGAGCACGAACCCAACCGCGGCTTCCTGCGCTCCCTCTACTCGCTTGGCCGTGCGTCCGCGGCGATCGGCGAGGCTGAGGAGCCGGAGCGGATCGAAAAGTTCCTGAAGGATTCCGATCCCGGCGCGAAGGCGGCCATCGAAGCCGAGGGCTGAGGCGGCACCAGGCAACGCGTTGCGGTTTAACTGACGACGGCGGGCTCCCACCTTG
>NZ_KI914940.1:4913-8305 GCF_000520575.1 Arthrobacter sp. I3 | reverse complement strand
TGAGGTGGGAGCCCGCCGTCGTTTGTGCGCGGGTGGGTCAGCTGGCCTTGGCCAGGCCCGTGCGGGCCATGGCGTCCGCGTACGCGGTGTGCATCTCCGCCAGGTACTCTTCCTGCCGGGCCGGGGTGCCGGCGAACGCCCGGCCGCTGAGCGAGCGGACCTTGTAGGTCTTCAGGCCGCGGCGCCAGATCATGGGCACTTCGGTCTTGAGCAGCAGGTTGGCCAGACGGTTGGCCTCGGTGCCGTGGGCGACGATCACGGAGGCGCGGGGAACGAGGGCCAGGAACTTCAGCAGCGGCTTCAGGCCCGCGGAAATCTGGTCCGGTGTGAACTTGCCGTTCGGCTCGCCCGGGACGTGCCACGGGTGGACGTTCCAGGGCATGACGAATTCGGGGCGCAGGCCGAGCTTCCACTGGATGCCCAGCATGCGGGTGGCGGCCTCGTCGTCGCCGGCGGTGATGAAGCCTGACGCGTCAGCGGTGCCGATGTTGGAGTACAGGCTGATGATCCGGCACTCGTCGACGTCGTGCATGGGGTCCACGTAGGGGACAGCGGTGCCAGCTTTGGTTGCCTGGAGGACGTCAAGGAGCTCGTTGACGGGGGCGACGTTAGGTTCGTACCGGCGGCTCAGAAGCTCTTCGCGGAAATTTTCGGTGGCCAGGGCTGTCATATGTTGCTGGGTCTCCTGCGGGATTGGCAAAGCTGCCACACCGGATGCAGGCACGCCGAATACGGGCATGCGGAGCAGTGGTGTGGTTTGAAAATGTGGTGTGGACCGATTCCTGGTCGATCCTTATCAGTCTATCAAGCCCCGCGAAATGCGGCACCGGGCCGGACCCCGCCGGCCCGGTGCTGCTACCAGAGCCGCTGGGTGGCGCGGCGTGCGCCTTCGCCGAGAGCCTCCAGCTTGGCGTACGCGATTTGGGGATGCACTCTGCCGCCCAGCCCGCAATCGGTGGACGCAATCACGTTTTCCCGTCCCACGAGCTCGGCGAAGCGCACGATCCGGTCGGCCACGAGGTCCGGATGCTCCACGACGTTGGTGGCGTGCGAAACGACGCCGGGGATGATGACCTTCCCCTCGGGAAGCTTCGCATCCTCCCAGACGCGCCATTCGTGCTCGTGCCGGACGTTGGCCGCCTCGAAGGAATAGCCGCCGGCATTGACCTGCAGGACTGAGTCGACGATGTCCGCGAAGGGGATGTCCGTGGTGTGCGGGCCGTGCCAGGAACCCCAACAGACATGCAGCCGGATCTGCTCCGCGGGAAGACCGCGCAGCGCCCAGTTCGTTGCTTCGACCCGGAGTTGGATGAACTTCAGGTAGTCCGCCAGGCTCGGCTCGGGGTTGATCTGGTCCCAGCTCTCCGCCAGGGAGGGGTCGTCGAGCTGGACTGTCAGGCCGGCGTCGATGATGGCCTTGTATTCCTCTCGCATCGCGTCGGCGCAGGCGTAGAGGAGTTCCTCGTCGCTGCCGTAGTACTCGTTGGCCACCCGGGCGCACGAACCGGGCGAGAGGGAGGCGATGAACCCCTCGGCGAGTCCGGCCGCGGCCAGGCCGGTCTTGAGGTTGGCAACGTCCGAGGCCACGAGCTCCTGGCCCGTGTACGTCAGCGGCCCGGCGACCTTGGGCTGCGTGACGGCCCTGCGGTGGGCCAGGATCCCGGAGGAGGGGTCGTTGTAGGCGTCATCGAACTTCTCCCGGTCCCGGCGGTCCGGGAAGGAGGTCAGGACGATGTGGCCGGGCGAGGAGCGGTGCACCGTGGCGTCGGCCCAGCGGTCCACGTCGGTCGGTTCCAGGCCGCCGAGCCGTGAGAAGGAGTAATTCCACCAGGCGCCGTAGTCCACGGAGCTGGACATCGTGTGCCCGTACTCGCCGTCATTGGGGATGTCGATGCCCAGCTCCTTCTGGCGCTGGACGACGTCCACCACCGAGGTTTCGAGCAGGTCCAGGAATTCGGGCGTGATGCCGTCCGTTTCCTTGGCCTCGTTCGCGGCGATCAGCTCCGGCGTGCGGGGCAATGAGCCGGCATGGGTCACACGGATGTGGTCAGTGGTCCGGGGCATGGGGCGGTTTCCTTTCGGCCGCTCGGGATTCTCACTCCCACTCAATTCCACCCCGCGCCGTCCCGCAAGTAGTGCCCGCTATGTGTCGGGCCTGAGCCGGCGGATGATGCAGCAATGGCGAACGCCATGAAAAAAGAACGGCTCGTCCGCCGCGGCGGACGCGTGGCCCTCCCTCGCGGAAGCCGCCCCGGCGTTCACCACCGTCGGGACGGCGCGTCCAAGCAACGACCCAAAGCGATGCCGGGCACCGATTTCGGCTAAACTTGGGTGGTAAGAGCCCCGGAACTCTGGCGTTGGATACGAACACAGCGATAGATTCGGGGCATTCTCATGAACGGCGCTGAGCTGCGGTGACCGCCTGGTCACTAAACGCAGTTCGGCCCGAACGAATGGGGGAGGATCCCATGCCAGCAATCGTGATCGTCGGAGCCCAATGGGGCGACGAAGGCAAAGGTAAGGCCACTGACCTGCTTGGCGGCCGCGTCGACTATGTCGTCAAGCCCAACGGCGGCAACAACGCCGGGCACACCGTCGTCGTAGGCGGTGAGAAGTATGAGCTCAAGCTCCTTCCGGCCGGCATCCTGAGCCCGAACGCGGTTCCGATCATCGGCAACGGCTGCGTGGTGAACCTGGAAGCCCTGTTCCAGGAGATCGACGGACTGGAGGCCCGCGGCGCGGACACCTCCAAGCTGCGCGTCTCCGCCAACGCGCACCTCGTGGCGCCCTACCACCAGGTCCTGGACAAGGTCACCGAGCGGTTCCTCGGCAGCCGCGCCATCGGCACCACCGGCCGCGGCATCGGCCCGGCCTACATGGACAAGGTGGCCCGCCTTGGCATCCGCGTCCAGGACGTCTTTGACGCCTCGATCCTGCGCCAGAAGGTAGAGGGTTCGCTGCGCCAGAAGAACGAGCTCCTGGTCAAGGTCTACAACCGCCGGGACATCGAGGTGGACGAGATCGTGGAGTACTTCCTGTCCTTCGCCGAGCGCCTCCGCCCGCTGGTCATCGACAGCACCTACGTCCTGAACACCGCCCTGGACGAGGGCAAGGTGGTCCTCATGGAGGGCGGCCAGGCCACCTTCCTGGACGTTGACCACGGCACCTACCCCTTCGTGACGTCCTCGAACCCGACCGCGGGCGGCGCCTCCGTGGGCTCCGGCATCGGCCCCACCCGGATCTCGCGTTCCATCGGCATCATCAAGGCCTACACCACCCGCGTGGGCGCAGGGCCGTTCCCGACGGAACTGTTCGATGAGATGGGCATGTACCTGCAGAAGACCGGCGGCGAGTTCGGCGTCAACACCGGCCGTCCCCGCCGCTGCGGCTGG
>NZ_KI914940.1:3936-4813 GCF_000520575.1 Arthrobacter sp. I3 | reverse complement strand
ACACCGGCCGTCCCCGCCGCTGCGGCTGGTACGACGCCGTGCTGGCACGCCACGCCTCCCGGGTCAACGGCTTTACGGACTACTTCGTCACCAAGCTAGACGTGCTGACGGGCATCGAACAGATCCCGGTCTGCGTGGCCTACGACGTCGACGGCGTGCGGCACGACGAAATGCCCATGACCCAGACCGAGTTCCACCACGCCAAGCCGATCTTCGAATACTTCGAAGGCTGGACCGAGGACATCACCGGCGCCCGCACCCTGGAGGACCTGCCGGAGAACGCCCGGAACTACGTCCTGGCCCTGGAAAAGCTCTCCGGTACCCGGTTCTCCGCGATCGGCGTCGGCCCGGACCGCGACCAGACGATCGTGGTCAACGACCTCGTCAACGATTAGCACCGGTTGACGCAACACTGACCGGCGTACGACGGCGGCGGGTCGCCCTTGCAGGGGCGGCCCGCTGCGGCTGGTACGACGCCGTGCTGGCACGCCACGCCTCCCGGGTCAACGGCTTTACGGACTACTTCGTCACCAAGCTAGACGTGCTGACGGGCATCGAACAGATCCCGGTCTGCGTGGCCTACGACGTCGACGGCGTGCGGCACGACGAAATGCCCATGACCCAGACCGAGTTCCACCACGCCAAGCCGATCTTCGAATACTTCGAAGGCTGGACCGAGGACATCACCGGCGCCCGCACCCTGGAGGACCTGCCGGAGAACGCCCGGAACTACGTCCTGGCCCTGGAAAAGCTCTCCGGTACCCGGTTCTCCGCGATCGGCGTCGGCCCGGACCGCGACCAGACGATCGTGGTCAACGACCTCGTCAACGATTAGCACCGGTTGACGCAACACTGACCGGCGTACGACGGCGGCGGG
>NZ_KI914940.1:0-3836 GCF_000520575.1 Arthrobacter sp. I3 | reverse complement strand
CGGGCGAGCCGGATGATCTCAGCGTGCTGCGCCACCGATTCCCGGGCGGCAAAGGAGCCGAAGCGCATCCGCTCCACCCGGCGCAGGACGGGGGTGGTTTGTTCCAGGAGTTCCCGGAGCACCGGGTTGCCGCTGACCGTGACAAAGACGGCGTGGAAATCGTCATCGGCCCGCAGTGCCGACTCGACCTCCGCCGCCTGCAGGGCCTGTTCGAAGCGCGCATTGGCCCCGGTCATGGCGGCGAGGTGCTCCTCCGCCAGGAGCGGGACGGCCAGGCGTGCGGCCAGCTCGTGCAGTCCCGCCACCACCTGCTGCGTGCTGAGGGTCGACGCCGGGTCGCACGGGGCCACGATGGTCGCCTTGCCCGGCAGCGCAACCACCAGGCCGGCGCGTTCCAGCCGCAGCAGCGCCTCGCGGATGGGTGTCCGGCTCACGCCGAGCCACGCTTCCAGTTCGGCGTCCTTCAGCCGTTCGCCGGGCTCGAAGGTGCCGTCGACGATCGCGTTACGGATCGAGTCAAAGACGTTGTCCCGCAGCAGCGGCCTCTTGTGGACTCCGGCGAGCGAGGGTACGGGCATGCAACATATCGTATATCCCTCTTGCCCTTCCGGAGCCCGTATCCGACAATGCAATATATTGCATATTTGCTGTGACCGTTTCCCACCGCGAGCGAAGGACCGACGATGGCCATCACCGATTTCGAACGCTACCCCCTGATGTTTGGCCCGAGCCCCATCCATCCGCTGCCGCGGCTCAGCGCACACCTGGGCGGAGCGCAGATCTGGGCGAAACGCGAGGACGTCAACAGCGGCCTCGCGTTTGGCGGCAACAAGACGCGCAAGCTGGAGTACTTCGTCCCGGAGGCCCTGGCGCAGGGTGCGGACACCCTCGTTTCGATTGGCGGCTACCAGTCCAACCACACCCGCCAGGTCGCGGCGGTGGCGGCGAAACTCGGCCTCAAAGCACGCCTGGTTCAGGAAAACTGGGTCGACTGGCCCGATCCGTTGTCTGACCGGGTAGGCAACATCCTGCTCTCGCGGATCATGGGCGCCGACGTGCGGCTGGACAGTGCGGGCTTCGACATCGGCATCCGCAGCAGCTGGGAAAGCGCCATCGAAGAGGTCAAGGCCGCTGGCGGCACGCCCTACGCGATCCCGGCCGGCGGGTCAGACCACAGGCTGGGCGGTCTGGGCTTCGCCAACTGGGCCTACGAGGTGGAAGAGCAGGAGCGCGAGCTTGGCATCTTTTTCGACACGATTGTCGTCTGCACCGTCACGGGCTCCACCCACGCCGGGATGATCGCGGGTTTTGCCGGCCAGGACAAACCGCGCCGCGTGATCGGCATCGACGCGTCGGCAACCCTGGCGAAGACCCGTGACCAGGTGGAACGCATCGCCCGGAACACCGCCGAGCTGATCGGCCTGGGCAGGGAACTCCGGGACGAGGAAATCAACGTCATGGAGGGCTGGGCCGGGGACCTCTATGGGATTCCCGTCGATTCCACCCTGGAGGCCATTCGGCTGGGCGCCTCGCTCGAGGCCATGATCACCGATCCCGTCTACGAGGGAAAGTCCCTCGCCGGGCTGATCGACCTCGTGAAAAGCCGGGAAATTCCGGCCGGCAGCAATGTCCTCTACGCCCACCTCGGCGGCCAGATCGCCCTGAACGCCTACAGCGGACTCTTCCGCTCCTGACCCGGCGCACCACGGCGGCGGGTTCCCTAGCGGGGCCCGCCGCCGTCGTCGTTAAGCCCCGGCAGCGCCGGCTCAAAAAAGAAATCAAGAAAATTTCCGATTGGTGCGTAACCTTTCGGGCCCGCCCAGCGATTACTCCTTTGTAAGCGCCTCCGGAGTCTTGGACCCCCCACCAGACACCGGCTGGCCTTCCACCGTAAGTGCCGGCCGGCGCCTGCCCCCATGGGCGCCGGCCAGCCTTTTCTGGCGAGAGTGGGCTGTCAACTGCCCCCATGAGGCCTCAGCCCGCCTTCAAACCAAAAAAACAAAGGATGTACGTCTGTAATGAAGAGTGTTAGCAAGACCACCAAGATCGCTGTCGGCGCCGCCATTCTGGCAGTCGGAGGTTTCTCCGGCATCGGACTGGCCAATGCCGCTCAGATGTCCAGCACCGAGCAGGCTGAAGTGAGCCACGCTACGCCCGCCACGCCGGCTGTCCCGGCCACGCCTACGCTCCCGGCAAAGCCGGCCGTCCCCGCAGTTCCGGCCGCGCCGTCGACTGACGGCAAGGCCAAGGGCGACGCCGAAACCGACGTGGACGGCACCGAAGGTGCCGTCGACGGCTCCGCCGACGCAAAGGACGGAGCCACCGTCAAGGGCGACGCCAGCGTCAAGGGTGCTGCCGGGGAGGCACGCGCCAACGCCAACATCCACGCCGCAGTTCCGGCGACACCGGCGACACCTGCCGTCCCCGGTGCCAAGGGCGTTCCGGCAACCCCTGCTATTCCGGCAACCCCGGCTGTTCCGGCCCAGCCGTCCGTTCCGGCTCAGCCGTCCGTCGAGCTGCCCCAGCACGACAAGTAAATTCCGGCTGTTTGGCCTGGACCCGACATGGGTCTGAAAGCAAGGAGGGAGCCCTCACTTTGGAGGGCTCCGGGGTGCGGTCGCTAGAATTGCGGGGGCCGCACCCCAGCAGTAACGGAAGGACAGCCTCTTGGCACAGCAGCTAAGCGATGACGAATTGTCAGCCGCCTTAGCTGGTGACCCTTCAGGTTTCAGCGCGGTGTACACGGTTATTTCCCCGGCCGTGCTGGGCTACTTCCGGGCCCGGGGCGTGGACGACGCCGAGGCCCTGACCCAGGATGTGTTCGTGGACGTCCTGCCAAAGCTGGCCGGCGTCAGCGGCGGCCACGCAGGTCTAAGGACCTTCATTTTCTCCGTCGCCCACGCGCGGCTGGTCGACTACAGGCGGCGGGCAGAACGCACTCCGCATTTGGCCGAATACGACCCCCTGAACGACGCCAGGTACTCGGCATCCGCCGAGGACGAAGTGCTCGGATCCCTGGGCGGTATCTCGGACACTCTCGCGAGGCTCAATGAGGAGCAGCGCGAAGTTCTGGTCCTGCGGATCGTCGCGGACCTTTCCATCGAACAGGTGGCCGGCATTATGGACAAGACGCCGGGTGCCATCAAACAGCTTCAGCGCCGCGGGCTCAGTGCCCTGCGCGAACTCGTAACCGAAAAGGACCACGCAGCATCATGACCGGCACCCGCGACCCCCAGCAGGATGGCACCATCCAGGCGATGCTGGGCGACTCCGGCCTCGAATCCGCGGCCGAGCTTCGGAGCGCGCTGGAACAGCTCCGCGCTGTGGTCCCGGATGCGGCTCCCGCGCCCCGCGCCGACCTCGCGGCCCTGCTCGCGGCCGGGGCAGCGGGAGCAACCGGTCTTGCCGCCGCCCCTGACGCAGCCACGACGACGGCGCTGCCCACCGTCGCGTTCGCGAAGAATGACGCCGATGAATCGCTGCCGGCCGGGGTCACCAGCCTGGCCGGGCGCCGCGGCCGGAAGCGCCGGCTGGCAATCGTCGGTGGCGCCGTCGTGGGTGCCATGACCCTTGGTGCCGGCGCCGTGGCGGCATCCAGCGAGGACTTCCGGCACAGCGTCAGCCACACCGTCGGGGTCATCTTCCAGACTCCGGGCCACGGTACACCGGCCCCCGAGCATGTCCAGCCGTCGCCGTCCTCAGTCCCGGCCCTTCCCGCGCCCGCCGCCACGCCGGGTCACGGCACGTCCGGAACGCCGGGTGCTGACCAGTCCGGGGCATCGACGCGCACCAGCTCCAGCACCCCGGGCGCCACGGCGGCCGGACACGCGCCCCCC
>NZ_KI914939.1:11853-33640 GCF_000520575.1 Arthrobacter sp. I3 | reverse complement strand
CACAGGACATCCCGCCAAACCTGAGGGAGCGTCCCCGGACTTCCCGCCCAAGGTGAGGGAGCGTCACAGCCGCCGTCGACCACCCATGGATGAGGGAGCTGCCCGCCAGCCGACGGCCGTCGACAGAAGTGCCGCAGGAGGTTGTGAGACTTCCCACCGCGGGCCCCCGTTGACCTGGTGCCGTTAGCCGGTGGCGGGTTGCTCGCCTAGAATTGGGGGAGATGTACGGACTTCGAAGCGCTTGATTTCGGGTTGCGTAGGAAACGAAACACGGAACAGAGCGGCTGCGATTGCGCCAGTGGTCAGCTCACAACAGGAGGACTCCAGCATGGCTGAGCACAATGATGGCAACCGCGGCGGCAAGGCCCACGGCAACTCTGGCGGACGCAGTTCCGATGGAGTCCCTTTCCGCGGCACCAGCAACTCTGGCGGCGATCCCCGCGGATTCCGTTCCAGGGAAGACCGTGACCGCAAGCCGTATGGCGATCGTGCTCCGCGTGAGGGCGGGGATCAGCGCGGCTTCGGAAACAGCGAGCGTAAACCGTACAGCGGCGGCGGCGACCGTAAGCCGTATGGTGATCGTGCTCCGCGCGAAGGCGGAGGACAGCGCAGCTTCGGTGGCGACAGCCGTCCGTCCTATGGTGACCGCAAGCCGTACAGCGGCGGCGGCGACCGTAAGCCGTATGGTGATCGTGCTCCGCGCGAAGGCGGAGGACAGCGCAGCTTCGGTGGCGACAGCCGTCCGTCCTATGGTGACCGTAAGCCGTACAGCGGTGGCGGTGAGCGTAAGCCTTATGGTGACCGTGCCCCGCGTGAGGGCGGGGATCAGCGCGGCTTCGGCGGTGGCGACCGCAAGCCTTATGGCGATCGTGCTCCGCGTGAAGGTGGGGGTCAGCGCAGCTTTGGTGGCGACAGCCGTCCGTCCTATGGTGACCGCAAGCCGTACGGCGGCGGCGGCGACCGTGACCGTAAGCCGTATGGCGATCGTGCCCCGCGTGAAGGTGGCGGACAGCGCAGCTTCGGCGGCGACAGCCGTCCGTCCTATGGTGACCGCAAGCCGTACAGCGGCGGCGACCGTAAGCCGTATGGTGATCGTGCCCCGCGTGAGGGCGGCGGACAGCGCAGCTTCGGCGGCGGTGGCGACCGTGACCGCAAGCCCTACGGCAGCGGCGAGAACCGCAAGCCCTTCGGCACCCGTGAGGATCGTCCCGCACGGGGCTTCGACCGTGGCGACTCAGGCCCGCGCCAGTATGGACGCGATCGCCCCGAGGACCGTCCGGTTCGCGTGCCCAATGCCCGCGACCTCCGCAGCGCCAACCGCCCCGACCGGGAGCGCTCACCCCAGATCGACGAGGACGTCACGGGCAAGGAGCTTGACCGTGCCACGCAGCACCAGATCAAGACCCTCGAAGGCACCAGCGCCGAATGGGTGGCCCGCCACCTCGTCATGGCCGGGCGGCTCCTGGACGAGGAACCTGAGCTTGCCTTCCAGCATGCCCTGGCAGCCAGCCGCCGTGGCGGACGCCTCGCGTCCGTCCGCGAAGCTGTCGGCCTGACCGCCTACGCAGCCGGCCACTATGGTGAAGCCCTTCGGGAATTCCGGACCTACCGCCGGATCAGTGGCTCCAACATGCACCTGCCGGTCATGGCCGACTGCGAACGCGGCCTTGGCCGCCCGGACCGTGCACTGGACATGGCCCGGTCCGACGAAGCCAAGGATCTCGACGCCCCCGGCAAGGTGGAACTGGCCATCGTTGCAGCCGGTGCCCGCACCGACCTCGGGCAGCTCGACGCCGCGGTTTCCGAACTGGAAATCCCGCAGCTGGACATCAACCGCGCCTTTTCCTACAGCCCCCGGCTGTTCCGTGCCTATGCTGACGCGCTGACGGCAGCCGGCCGCGCTGCCGAAGCCACCAAATGGCAACGCCAGGCCACTGTGGCAGAAAACGCGCTGGGCCTCGGGGCTGACGAGGAACCCGACATCATCGATCTCGGCTGGGACGAGGAAGAAGAAGCCCGCGAGGAGGAACGGCAGCGCCGCCTCCGGGCGGAGGAGCATGCCGACACGCACGCCGGAACCGAAGAGCGCGCACCGCGTGCCGCAGGTGCCGCTGCGGCGGCAGAGGCCACCGGCGCCGCAGCCGGTGTGGCCGGCTTGAACGCGGGCGATGAGCTCGCCAGCGACGACGCCGAAGCCGACTACTTCGAGTCTGACGACCCCGAGTCCGACCTGGATTCAGTGGAATCCGACGTGCTCGACGAAGCTGATGACGAAGCTGATCACGAAGCCGAGGACGAAGCCGATGACGAAGCGATCGCCGAGGCCGACCTGGAACTGAACGATGACGCGGACCAGGAACTCTCCGCTGACTCAGAGCGGGCCCAGCACGAAAGTGTGGAGGACTAATCGCATGACGGGTACCGCCCTGATCTCCACCTTTGATGCCCTGCTCTCTGACCTTGACGGCGTTGTCTATGCCGGGCCCAACGCCATTCCCGGGGCCGTCGAGTCGCTGCGCCGGCTGGCCGGGGTGGGCGTCGGGCTGGGCTACGTCACCAACAACGCATCCCGTTCCCCTGCACAGGTGGCCCAACACCTGCGCGATCTCGGCGCCCCCGCCGAGGACCACCAGGTGGTGAGCTCCTCGCAGGCGGCGGCAGCGCTGCTGGCGTCGATGCTGCCGGCCGGGGCACACGTGCTGATCACGGGCAGTGCCGCACTTGCCCGGGAAATTGAACTGGTTGGCCTGGTTCCCGTCCGCGGCGCGGAGGATGACCCCGTCGCCGTCGTTCAGGGCTTTAGTCCGGAACTTGGCTGGAAGGACCTCGCCGAGGCGTCGTACGTCGTCGCCGGCGGCGCCCTGTGGGTGGCCACCAACACGGACTGGTCCATTCCCCAGGCGCGTGGAATTGCCCCCGGTAACGGGACGCTCGTGGCCGCCGTGGCAGCCGCGACCGGCAAGAGCCCGATCGTGGCCGGCAAACCCGAAGCCCCCCTGTTCCACACGGCCGCCAAGCGGCTGGC
The DNA here is from genome assembly GCF_000520575.1 of Arthrobacter sp. I3. Taxonomy (NCBI): domain Bacteria; kingdom Bacillati; phylum Actinomycetota; class Actinomycetes; order Micrococcales; family Micrococcaceae; genus Arthrobacter; species Arthrobacter sp. I3. The sequence goes on along the minus strand of NZ_KI914939.1, from coordinate 30,615 downwards.
GGCGGACCGGCCGCTGGTCGTCGGTGACCGCCTGGACACCGACATCCTGGGCGGCAACAACGCCGGTTTCGCCACCGTCGCCGTGCTGACCGGAGTGGACACAAGGGAATCGATCCTCGCAGCACGGTCTGTGGAACGCCCCGATTTCCTCATCAATGACCTGACCGGCCTGTACGCGCCATACCCTGCCGTAGAGCACGACGCCGGGCGGTTCCGCAGCGGCACGGCCTCGGCGATCGTGCGGGGGCAGTCGGTCCACATCAGCGGCGACCCCGCCGACCTCGATTCGTGGCGTGCCGCCTGTTCGGCCTGGTGGGCCGCAAACCCCGAGACGACCAGCGCGCTGCCTCCGGTCCTCGAGTGGTCCGATCACTAGGCTGGACACATGAGCGAGCTACACCAGGGACTGGACCAGGCCCCAGACGAACAGCCGGCTGAGGCGCCGACCCCTGCGGCCGAAGTCGCCTGGCCCGAGCTGCCGACGCAGCAGCTCCCGGCGGAGCTGTCCGGGCATGCGGCACCAGAACATGCGGCAGCAGTCCTGGATCCGGCTGTCAACGCTGTCCTGGACCGCCTCGGGGCCGTGCGGCAAATGCCTGTGTCCGGGCACGGCGAAGTGTATGCAGGCATGCATGATGCCCTGCTGGAGGCCCTGAACGAAGACGTGGCCGGACACGCCGGCGTGGCGCGCCGCATCCATGCCGCGGGGAACGGGGGATCGTGAGCCGGCTTGACCAGGCACTCGTCAGCCGGGGGCTCGCCAGGTCCCGGACCCATGCCGCCCGGCTCATTGCCGAGGGCAAGGTGAGCTCCGGCGGCGAGGTCCTCGCCAAGGCGTCCCTGCAGGTCCCGGAGGACGCCGCGCTGGACGTCACGGCCTCGGCCGAGGACGGCTACGTCAGCCGCGCCGGGCACAAGCTGGCCGGCGCGCTGGATGCCTTTCCCGCCGTCGACGTCGCAGGCAAACGGTGCCTCGACGCCGGCGCCTCCACCGGCGGGTTCACGGATGTGCTGCTTCGGCGCGGTGCTGCCCACGTGGTGGCCGTCGACGTGGGGCACGGCCAGCTGGTGCCGGAAATCCAGAATGACTCCAGAGTTTCCGTGCACGAAGGCCTCAACGTCCGCTACATGGCGGCCGCGGAAATCGGCGGACCGGCCGCCCTGACGGTGGCTGACCTGTCCTTCATCTCGCTGACGCTTGTGGTGGCGCCACTCGCGGCCTGCACCCTGCCCGGCGGCGACCTCGTCCTCATGGTCAAGCCACAGTTCGAGATCGGCAAGGACCGGCTGGGCCGGACCGGCGTGGTCACCTCGGAACGCGAACGCCGGCTCGCCGTGGGCAAGGTGGCTGCCGCCGCCGTGGACGCGGGCCTGGTCTTGTCAGGCCTCGCCCAGAGCCCGCTGCCGGGCCAGGACGGCAATGTCGAATACTTCCTGTGGATAAAACGCGCGATGTCGGAAGTCCCGCCTAAGATCGAGGAGCGGGACGCAGCTGTTGCTGCGTTGCTCGGAACAATCTGGCCGAACCACTAGTACCACCAGAAGGCGGAACCTGATGAGCAGGCGTGTCCTGATCCTGGCCCACACAGGGCGCGAGGAGTCCCTCAAGGCTGCCTGGGAAGCGTGTGCGCTGCTGCACGAATCCGGGCTGGTCCCCGTGCTGCAGGAGAACGAGCTCGGGGACATGGTCCGCTTCTTCGGCCGGCTCGACCATCCGGTCGAGGTCCTTCACGACCACGTGAAGCTGCCCGAGGTGGAACTTGTCATGGTGCTCGGCGGGGACGGCACTATCCTCCGGGCTGCCGAACTGGTCCGCGAAGTCGACGTGCCGCTGCTTGGGGTGAACCTTGGCCACGTGGGGTTCCTGGCCGAGAGCGAACGTGCCGACCTCGCCCAGACCGTCGAGTGGATCGCCAGCCGTGACTACACGGTGGAGGAGCGCATGACGATCGACGTCCAGGTCTGGGTCCGCGGCCAGAAGATCTGGCACACCTGGGCCCTGAATGAGGCCGCGATCGAAAAGGGCAACCGGGAACGGATGCTGGAGGTGGTCACCGAAGTCGACGAACGCCCCCTGACCTCATTCGGCTGCGACGGCGTGGTCCTGGCCACGCCCACAGGCTCCACGGCCTACGCGTTTTCCGCCGGCGGTCCCGTAGTGTGGCCCGAGGTCGAGGCCCTTCTGATCGTGCCGATCAGCGCCCATGCCCTCTTCGCGAAGCCGCTCGTGGTTTCGCCGCGGTCCCGGCTCGCCGTCGAGATCCTGAACCGCACCGACGCCCAGGGCGTCCTCTGGTGCGACGGCCGCCGCTCGGTGGATCTGCCGCCCGGCGCGCGCGTCGAAGTGACCCGCTCCGCAACGCCCGTGCGCCTGGCCCGGACACACCAGACCCCCTTCTCCGGCAGGCTCGTGCGCAAGTTCCAGCTCCCCATCCAGGGCTGGCGCGGCCCCGTGCCGCAAACCCGGGCCATCCACACCGGCCCCCTCCCAATCATCCGCACGCCCCGTCCCATGCCGCCGCTTCCCTCGCCGCGCCACGAGGGAACTGCCGACGCGCCCGATCCCTCGCCAGATCCCACAACCGAGAAGTGAACCATGCTTGAAGAACTGCGTATCCGCGACCTCGGCGTCATCACCGACGCCACCCTGCCGCTGGGCCCGGGCCTCAGCGTGGTGACCGGTGAAACCGGTGCCGGCAAGACCATGGTGGTTACCGCCGTCGGGCTGCTCCTCGGTGCCAGGTCCGACGCCGGTGCCGTCCGCAGCGGCGCGAAGAGCGCCTCGGCGGAGGCTGTGCTGAAGCTCGACGCCGGCCACGCTGCCGTCGCGCGGTCCAGGGAAGCCGGGGCCGAGGTGGAGGAGTTCGACGGCGGTGTGGAACTGCTGCTGGCCCGCAGCGTCGGGGCCGACGGCCGCAGCCGGGCCTATCTGGGCGGACGCGCCGCGCCGGTGGGGGTGCTGGCCGAAATCGGCGAAACCCTCGTGGTGGTGCACGGACAGTCGGACCAGATCCGGCTCAAGAGCCCGGTGGCGCAACGCGGAGCCCTGGACAAATTCGCAGGCGAGAGCCTTGCCGGCGCGCTTGCCGCCTATCAGGACCTCTACGCGCACTGGCATGCCAGCCAGGGCGAGCTGGACTCCTTGCGCAGTGCCGCGCGTGAACGCCTCCGCGAGGCCGAGTCGCTGCACGTAGCCCTGGCCGAGATCGACGCCGTGGACCCGCAGCCGGGGGAGGACGAGGCCCTCAAGGCCGAGGCCGTGAAACTGGCCAACGTCGAGGAACTGCGGATCGCGGCCAGCACCGCCCACCAGGCGCTCATCGCCGAGGACTTCGGTGAAGAAGCCGACGCGACCACCCTCGTGGACGCTGCCAAACGCACCCTGGAGCACGTTGCCGAACACGACGGGGAGCTGGGCTCCGCCGCGGCACGCCTGGCCGAGGTCGGCTTCCTGCTCAACGACATCGCCGCTGAACTCGCCAGCTACCAGGCCGCCCTTGACACGGAGGGTCCGGAACGGCTCGCCGAAATCGAGGACCGCCGGGCCGCGCTGGCCAAGCTGGTCCGCAAGTACGCGCCGAGCATTGACGAGGTGCTGGTCTGGGCGGACGAGGCCCGGGCCCGGCACGAGGAACTCCAGGACGACTCCACCCGGATCGAAGCGCTGGACGCCGAGGTCGCCCGGGCCGAAACCGAGCTCCGGAAGAAGGCCGCCGGGATCAGCAAGGCCCGCACCAAGGCCGCAAAGGACCTCTCCGCGCGGGTCAGCGCTGAGCTCACGGCGCTGGCCATGGCCGATGCCACCCTGGTCATCAATGTGGAGTCCGCGGGCCAGCTGGGACCGTTCGGGGCCGACGAGATCTCCTTCCTGCTTCAGCCGCACTCCGGCGCGCCGGCCCGGCCGCTGGGCAAAGGCGCCTCGGGCGGTGAACTCTCCCGCGTCATGCTCGCCATTGAGGTGGTGCTTGCCGCCGTCGATCCCGTCCCGACGTTTGTCTTCGACGAGGTCGACGCCGGCGTCGGCGGCCGTGCCGCCGTCGAGATCGGGCGCCGGCTGGCGATGCTGGCCCAGCACGTCCAGGTCCTCGTGGTGACCCACCTGCCGCAGGTGGCCGCATTCGCAAACCAGCACATCAGGGTTACCAAGACCTCCGTGCGGGGCGCTGACGGGGCTACCGCCACCGGCTTCACCTCCAGCGACGTGCAGTTGCTGGACGAGGCCGAGCGGGTCCGCGAACTGGCCCGCATGCTGGCCGGCCAGGAGGACTCCGAATCGGCCCAGGCCCACGCCCAGGAGCTGCTGGACGACGCCAAACTCCTCCCGCAAAGCTAGGCGGGCCCGAATGGACCGTCGCAGGGACTCCCGGCGGGACCGCTGCTAGGACAACAATCACATCGGGATCCCGCCAAGGAACCCGTGGAAGGCCGAATTGATGATAAGCTCAAACCCCGTGGTGCAGCGATCAAACTCTCGTGTAAATTCCCGGTTTCCGGGCTCGTCCAAGACGACCAAACACATCTTCGTCACCGGTGGTGTAGCGTCCTCGCTCGGTAAGGGACTGACGGCTTCGAGCCTCGGCCACCTCCTGCGGGCACGCGGTCTGTCTGTAACAATGCAAAAGCTCGATCCCTATCTGAACGTGGATCCGGGCACGATGAACCCCTTCCAGCACGGCGAAGTCTTCGTCACTGACGACGGCGCCGAGACGGACCTGGACATCGGCCACTATGAGCGCTTCCTCGATGAAAACCTCGAAGGATCGGCCAACGTCACAACCGGCCAGGTCTACTCGACCGTCATTGCGAAGGAACGCCGCGGCGAATACCTCGGCGACACCGTCCAGGTCATCCCGCACATCACCGATGAGATCAAGCGGCGCATGCGGCTTCCCGCCGAGGGCAAGAACGCCCCCGACGTCATCATCACCGAAATCGGCGGCACGGTGGGCGACATCGAGTCCCAGCCGTTCCTCGAATCCGCCCGCCAGGTCCGCCAGGACATCGGCCGCGGAAATGTGTTCTTCCTCCACGTGTCCCTCGTGCCGTACATCGGCCCGTCGCAGGAGCTGAAGACCAAGCCGACGCAGCACTCCGTTGCCGCGCTGCGCTCCATCGGCATCCAGCCCGAGGCAATCGTGATCCGGTCGGACCGCGAAGTCCCGCAGCCGATGCGCGACAAGATCGGCCGCATGTGCGACGTCGACATCGACGCCGTGATCGGCTGCCCGGACGCACCGAGCATCTACGACATCCCGAAGACCCTGCACTCCCAGGGCCTGGATTCGTACATCGTCCGCGCCCTGGACCTGCCGTTCAAGGATGTGGACTGGACCAGCTGGGACAAGCTGCTCGACGCCGTCCACAACCCGAAGCACGAAGTTGAGATCGCGCTCGTGGGCAAGTACATCGACCTGCCGGACGCCTACCTGTCCGTCACGGAGGCCCTGCGCGCCGGCGGCTTCGCCAACGACACCAAGGTCAAGATCCGCTGGGTCCCCTCGGACGAATGCGAAACCCGCGAGGGCGCCGTGCAGTCCCTGGCCGGCGTCGACGCCATCTGCGTTCCGGGCGGCTTCGGCATCCGCGGCCTGGAAGGCAAACTCGGCGCCCTGAAGTACGCCCGCGAAACTAAGCTCCCGGTCCTGGGCCTGTGCCTGGGCCTGCAGTGCATGGTGATCGAGTACGCCCGCAACGTAGTCGGCCTCGAGGGAGCGTCCTCGTCCGAGTTCGAGCCGGACTCCAAGTACCCCGTCATCGCCACGATGGAAGAGCAGCTGGACATCGTTGACGGCAAGGGCGACCTTGGCGGCACCATGCGCCTGGGCTTGTACGAAGCCAAGCTCGACGAAGGCTCCGTCGTCGCCGAGACCTACGGCGCCACCAAGGTCAGCGAACGGCACCGCCACCGCTACGAGGTCAACAACAAGTACCGCGATCAGATCGCCGCCAAGGGCCTGTCGTTCTCCGGAACGTCGCCCGACGGCAAGCTGGTCGAGTTCGTGGAACTTCCCCGCGACGTCCACCCGTACTACGTGGCCACGCAGGCGCATCCCGAGCTCAGCTCGCGGCCCACGCGCCCGCACCCGCTGTTCGCGGGCCTGATTGAGGCTGCCCTTGGCCACCAGCGGGCCGGCGACGCTGCGCCCGCTGCCAGCAGCAGCCCGAGTGCAAAGGCCGATGCCCCGGCACCTGCGCCCAAGCCCTCGTCGGCAGCAGTGTCCAAGTAATTTCCAACTGAATCAAAGGACGGCGCGATGCCCGGTATGTCTGAGACCCCCAATGCTGCACGGCAGGTTTCGGATGAGCCGAGCCCGCGCCGTCTTTTGTCGTCCCGGAAGGTGTACGAGGGCAGGATCTGGGACGTCGTCAGCGACAGTTTCCAGCTCAACGACGACGGCGACACCCTGGTCCGGGACTATATCGACCATCCCGGCGCGGTGGCGGTTCTCCCGATGAACGACGACGGCGACGTGCTGCTGCTCCGGCAGTACCGGCACCCCGTCGGCATGGATCTCTGGGAGATCCCCGCCGGGCTGCTGGACGTCGAAGGGGAGGACTTCGTCGTCGGGGCCGCCCGCGAACTGGCCGAGGAAGCGGACCTCGTCGCGGACCGCTGGAACGTGCTGGCGGACTTCTTCAACTCCCCGGGATCCTCCAGCGAGGCCATCCGGATCTACCTGGCCCGCGGCCTGAGTGAGGTGCCGGGACATGAGCGGCACGTCCGCACCGACGAGGAAGCCGAAATCGAACTGCGTTGGACCCCGCTGGATGAGGCCGTGCGGGCGGTCCTTGACGGCCGCCTCCACAACCCGTCCGCCGTCGTCGGCGTCCTGGCTGCTGCCGCCGCCCGCGCGGGCAACTTCGAAAGCCTCCGCCCGGCCGACGCGCCCTGGCCCGCCCATCCCAGCCAGCGCTAGTGGAGCCGCTGATCGCCGAACCGCCGGCCCCGGCGCAGCTTCCGGCCCCGGCGCAGGCAGCCGCTCCTGAACGCCCGCCCGCCAGGGCGTTGACGGCGATCGACCGCGCAATCACTGACTACCTGCAGCACATGGGCGTGGAGCGGGGCCTCGCGGCCAACACGCTCTCCGCTTACCGGCGGGACCTGGCCCGCTACGCCAGGCATCTGGCCCACGCGGGCCGGGAACGCCCCGCGGAGATCACCCGGCACGACGTCACAGCCTTCGTTCAGGCGCTCTCCGACGGGTCCGACGGCGGCTCCGCCTTGGGCATCCGCTCGGCGGCCCGGACGGTGGTGGCTGTGCGCGGACTCCACAAGTTCTGGGCCCTCGAAGGCATCACGTCCACCGACCCGGCCAGCGACGTCCACCCGCCCATGCCCGGCAAGCGGCTGCCCAAGGCCATCAGCGTCGACGAGGTCACCCGGATCCTCGAGGCGGCCGGCACGGACACGGCTACCGGCCTGCGCGACCGCGCGCTGCTCGAATTCCTCTATTCCACCGGTGCCCGCATCAGCGAAGCCGTGGGCCTGGACGTTGACGACATTTCCCTGCATACCTCCGGCGGGTCCGATGCCGGCGAAGGGCCCGCGATCGTCAGGCTCTTCGGCAAGGGCTCCAAGGAACGCCTCGTCCCGCTCGGATCCTATGGGGCACGAGCCCTTGACGCCTACCTCGTCCGCGGCCGGCCCTTGCTGGCCGCCAAGGGCAAGGGCACCCCTGCCCTGTTCCTCAACGCCCGCGGCGGCAGGATCAGCCGGCAAAGCGCCTGGACCATTTTGAAGGCGGCGGCGGACAGGGCCCACATCACCAAGGACGTTTCGCCGCACACGCTGCGGCACTCCTTCGCCACCCACCTGCTGGAGGGCGGCGCCGACGTCCGGGTGGTGCAGGAACTGCTGGGGCACGCCTCGGTGACCACCACGCAGGTCTACACCCAGGTGACGGCCGATACGCTGCGGGAGATCTACGCCGCCGCGCACCCGCGCGCCCTGGGCTAAGGCATAGTCCGCCGGTCCCCGCACCGCGCCGGTTACGGCGAACTTTTTTGCGGGCCTGTGTAAGGAAATGCCGTTCACTGGACACTTACACATCAAGAAGAAGTCATCGATGTCCGGGGGAACCACCATGTTGGCTGCCAAAGAGCAAGCGTTCATTGATCTGCACACCCAGCACTCCGCGCGGGTCTACCGCTACATTGCCTGCCGTATCAGTGACGGGCACCGCGCCGAGGAACTGGCCGCGGACGTCTTCAGAATTGCCTGGGAGAAGGAGCTGGCGGAACCGCCCGGCATTGGCTGGCTGTTGGCAACGGCCCGGAATGTGGTCGGCAATGAGTACAAGGGCCGCCGTCGCCGCCAGGAACTGGTCGAAAGGCTGAAAGACGATGTCCGCAGCCAAGCTCCCGGGTCAAACGATGAAGAACGAGCCGCCGTGGCAGAGGTGCTGGTGCAGCTCAGGGAGCGGGACCGCGAAGTCCTCATGCTCTCCTACTGGGACGAGCTGACCATCGCTGAACTGGCGCAGACGCTGGGATGTTCTTCATCCGCCGCTGCGGTTCGCCTGCACCGGGCCCGCCGGGCGTTCGCGAAAGCTGCCCCCTCACATCTCATGACCGAACGGAAGGACTAGCCATGGACCGCATCGAACAGCTCATGAGGGATGCAAAACCTCGGGTGGGAGCGCCGGGAGCAGAGTCCGGAAGCGACTCTGCCCGCTCAATCGTATTTTCTACGGATCCGAATGTCGTCCTTTTGGCAGGGCGCACTCCGGCACGACGCAATGCGGTGCGGGCTGCGGCCGCGACTGTACTGGCCGCTGCAGCCATCGTTGGCGCGGTGGTTGTCGGCGGCAATCTGATGCCCCAACCAGCACCGGGGCCTGCCCAGACGGGCATCCCGGCCCCGACTGTCTCCGCGAGCCCATTGCCGTCGTCCCCAACCCCGTCCGCTGCCTCACCAGCCGCCCCGTCGTCTCCCACGAAAGCGAGTCCTGCCGCTTTGAGCACCGGCGGGGTCGCATGCACCCTGGCCAACATTGACCAGCAGCGCAATGACCAGCAGCGGGCGATCATCCCGATTGCCCCCGCCGAACAGGGCTACTACACGGTGCTGGGCTGCGCCGGCGGATGGCTCGCCTACTCCATTTCCGGTGACGGGATCCGGGCACTCCAGCTCGATGGCGGCAACGCATGGTTCAAGATCGCCAAACTGCAGAACGGCCGATTCCTCTGCGATGTCCGGCAGGAGTGGTCCAGCGTCTACAACTGGGAGTTCCAAGCCACGAACAACCAGGGCCTCACGCCGCAGCAGGCCATGGACAAAGAATTCGCGCAGAAGGGGATACCAGTCGAACTGAGGCAGCAGCTTGTCGGCGACGGCCCGGCCGCCGGATAGCGCCGGCAGCCTGCGGCAGCTATAGGGTTGAGCACATGAAGCTCACGCCCGTCACTCTCTGCTTCCCGCTCCGTGATGCGGAGAGCGGCACCGAGGTGCTGCTGGGCATGAAGAGGACCGGCTTTGGCATCGGCAAGATTGTGGGAATCGGCGGCCACGTGGAGCCGGGGGAGAGCGACGCCGAGGCCGTGGTCCGCGAGGTCTGGGAAGAAGCCGGGATCATAGTGCTCCAAGAGGACCTGGCCCACGCCGGCGTTGTCGAGTTCATCTTTCCGGCCCGGCCCGACTGGAACATGTCGTGCCGGCTCTTCACCACCCGGCGGTGGCACGGCGAACCCGCCGAGAGCCCCGAAATCACGCCCGAATGGTTCGACTCCGCGGCGTTGCCGCTGGAGCGGATGTGGCAGGATGCAGGGCACTGGCTGCCTCCGGCGCTGGCAGGCGAAACGATCGACGTCGTCGTGGTCCTCAACGAGGACAACGAGACCGTTGCGTCGGTCCGCATCCCGCGACGCTGAAGTCCGCGGGCAAACAGCACGGGCCGGCCACCTACGAATAGGTGGCCGGCCCGTGCCGGCTGTCCGCGCCCGCGCGTCCCGCAGGAAGCCCTGCTACGCCAGGTGCCGTTCCTCGACGCCGTTGTACTCGCTCAAGGGGCGGATCAGGGAGTTCGAATCCAGCTGCTCCATGATGTGCGCCGTCCAGCCCGTGATGCGGCTGGCGACGAACAGCGGGGTGAACGTGGCCGTGTCGAAGCCCATGAGGTGGTACGTGGGTCCGGTCGGATAGTCGAGGTTCGGCTTGATCCCCTTCGCCTCGTCCATCGCCGTCTCGAGCCCGTTGTAGAGGCCCAGCAGCTCCGGCCGGCCATAGTGCGCGATCATCTTGTCCAGCGCCGACTTCATGGTGGGCACCCGGGAGTCGCCGTGCTTGTAGACGCGGTGGCCGAAGCCCATGACCTTCTTTTTGTGGGCCAGGGCGTCCTCCATCCAGGCCTTGGCCCGGACGTGGGCGTCCTCCAGGGACTCCTCCGGCCGGATGCCGATCTCGTCAAAGGTGTGCATGACGGCCTCGTTGGCACCGCCGTGCAGCGAACCCTTGAGTGCCCCGATGGCGCCGGTCACGGCAGAGTGCAGGTCCGAGAGCGTGGAGGTGATGACCCGGGCCGTGAAGGTCGAGGCGTTGAAGGAGTGCTCGGCGTACAAAATCATGGAGACATTGAACGCGTCGACTACTTCGGGGACGGCTTCCTCACCAAACGTCATCCAGAGGAAGTTGGCGTCGTAGCCCAGATCCTCGCGGGGTTCCACCACGTCCTGGCCGTGCCGGCGCCGCTGGTCGTAGGCCACCACTGCCGGCATCGCGGCGAACAGATCGATGGCCTTGGCCAGGTTGGCTTCGCGTGAGGCGTCCTCGGCGAGGGGGTGCCGGGCACCCAACACCGACGTGGCTGTCCGGCAGACATCCATGGGGTGCGCGGTGGTGGGCAGCGCGTCAATCACCTGTTTGACGACCGGATCCAGGGCGCGCCCGGCGCGTTCCCGGGCGGTGAACTCCGCCAGCTGCTCCGCGTCGGGCAGCTCGCCGTTCCAGAGCAGGTACGCGACTTCCTCGAAGCTGCACTTGGCAGCCAGTTCCTGGACGGGGTAGCCACGGTACAGCAGCGAGTTCGTGTCCGGGTTGACCTTGGAGACCGCGGTGTAGTCCACCACGACGCCGGCGAGGCCCTTCTTAATGTCCTGTTCAGCCATGCTGAAACTCCTTTGTTCCTAACGCCTGTATACCGGCACGTGCCGGAGGTTCTATGCGGGGCTTACTTACCGGGGATCTGGAAATTAAAGACTCCGGTATCGAAACGGTTGTAAGCCTCGTAATCAACGAGATCGTACAAACGCGCACGGGTCAGCATGCTTCCAACCTGTGCCTCCTGGGTTCCGTCGGCCTTAATCGATTCCAGAGTACGCTCCGCAGCACCCATGGCACTACGGAGCAGCGTCACCGGATAAATGACCATATTGACGCCGACGCCGGCCAGCTCCTCCACGGTGAACAAGGCACTCTGGCCGAATTCGGTCATGTTGGCCAGGATCGGGACGTCAACGGCATCCCGGATGGCCTGGAATTCGGCCAGGTCCTTCATCGCCTCCGGGAAGATCGCGTCCGCACCGGCCTCCACGAGCGCTTTGGCGCGCTCTTGGGCGGCCTCGAGCCCGTCCGTGGCGCGGATGTCGGTCCGGGCCATGATCAGGAAGTTCGGGTCGCGGCGGGCATCGGCCGCGGCCCGGATCCGCTTGGTGGCGGTCTCCAGGTCCACGACGTTCTTCCCGTCGAGGTGGCCGCAGCGCTTGGGGTTGAACTGGTCCTCGATGTGGCAGCCGGCCAGGCCGGCGTTCTCGAGTTCCTGGACCGACCGGGCCACGTTCATGGGCTCACCGAAGCCGGTGTCGGCGTCGACGATCGCCGGCAGGTCCGTCATCCGGGCGATCTGCCCGGCGCGGGTGGCCACCTCCGTGAGGGTGGTCAGCCCGATGTCCGGCAGGCCCAGGTCATTGGCGAGGACGGCGCCGGAAATGTACACCCCGGCGAAGCCCTTCTCCTCGATCAGCCGCGCCGAGAGCGGGTTGAACGCGCCGGGGAACTGGGCGATGGTGCCGGAGGCGAGGATTTCGCGGAACCGGATCCGCTTCTGCTCAGGTGTGACCTTCGAATACAACATTAGAAGAGTCCCTTCGGGGCGCCGGCGAGGTCGATCACGCCGTCGGCGGCCTGGATGTTCAGCTGGTCCAGCTCGCCGGCGGCGAGCTCGGGGAGCCGGGCGGCGGCGGCAAGGAAGCGCTCGATCTCCTCGTCGGCCACCAGGCCGGCGGCGAGGGTGCGGAACTTGTTGACGTACTGCTCCCGGGCGAACGGCCGGGCGCCCAGCGGGTGGGCATCGGCGACCGCGATGTCATCGGTGATGACCGTGCCGTCCTTGAGCGTGATTTCCACGGTGCCGCCGAAGGCCTTCTCGGCGATGTCCAGGGAGTGGTAGCGGCGGGTCCATTCCGGATCCTCGACAGTGCTGACCTTGTGCCAGAGTTCCACGGTGTCCGGGCGGGCAGCGCGTTCCGGGGCGTAGGAGTCAACGTGGTGCCAGGTGCCGTCCTGCAGGGCGACGGTGAAAATGTACGGGATCGAGTGGTCCAGCGTCTCGCGGCTGGCCGTCGGATCGTACTTCTGCGGGTCGTTGGCGCCGGAGCCGATCACGTAGTGGGTGTGGTGGCTGGTCTTGATCAGCACGGATTCGACGTTGGCCGGGTCCGTGACCTCGGGGTGTTCGCCGTTGAGCTTGCGGGCGAGGTCGATCCACGCCTGGGCCTGGTATTCGGCCGAGTGTTCCTTGGTGTAGGTGTCCATGATGGCCCGCTTGGCTTCGCCGGCCTCGGGCAGCGGCACGGTGTAGGAGGCGTCCGGGCCGTCCAGCATCCAGGCGATCACGCCGTCTTCGCCCTCGTAGATCGGCACGGGGGAGGTCTGGCCGCGCATCGCACGGTCCGCGGATTCGACGGCCATCTTGCCGGCGAACGCGGGGGCGTGCGCCTTCCAGGTGGAGATTTCGCCCTTGCGGGACTGCCGGGTGGCGGTGGTGGTGTGCAGCGCCTGGCCGACCGACTGGAAGATGGTCTCGACGTCCAGGCCCAGCAGGGTGCCGATGCCGGCGGCGGCGGAGGGGCCGAGGTGGGCCACGTGGTCGATCTTGTGCTTGTGCAGGCAGATGGCCTTGACCAGGTTGACCTGGATCTCGTAGCCGGTGGCGATGCCGCGGACCAGGTCCAGGCCGCTGGAACCGACGTGCTGGGCGACGGCCAGGACCGGGGGGATGTTGTCACCCGGGTGCGAGTAGTCCGCGGCCAGGAACGTGTCGTGGTAGTCGAGTTCACGGACCGCGACGCCGTTGGCCCAGGCAGCCCATTCGGGGGAGACACGTTCCTCGATGCCGAAGACCTTGGCGCCCTTGCCGCCGGTGCTGGGGCCGTGGGTGAGGGCCTGGGCCCGGGCCGCGACGATCGGGGCGCGGTTCAGCGACGCGATCGCCACCGAGGCGTTGTCGATGATCCGGTTGATCACCATGTCGGTGACCTCATCGGTGACCTCCACGGGATCAGCGGCGACCTTGGCGATCTTGTAGGCGAGCTGGTCCTCGCGGCCCAGGTTTTCTTCGCTCTTGTAAACGCGGACGTGGTGTTCCTTAACCATGGTGCTCCCTTTGCTGAGGTGTATGGGTGGCTTTGACGTGCGAAAGACTGCGGTGCAGGTGAAGCGTGGTGGCGGCCTCGGCCAGGCGCGGGTTGCCGGCGGCGATCGCCTCGGCGATGGCCGCGTGCTCGGCGGCGGCGGCAGTAAGCCGGGCGGCGTCGTCGGCGGCCAGCCGGCGGACGCGCACGAGGTGGACGCGGAGGCTGCGCATGGCCTGGACGAGGTAGGCGTTGGAGATGGCGGCGTCGATGGCCGCGTCCAGCCGTCCGACCAGCCCGTAGTAGTCGTGCAGGGCCGGATCCTGTCCGCCGATCAGTTCCGGGGCCTGGAGCAGTTCGCGCCGCAACGCATCGAAGGTTGCGGGGTCGCCGCGCTCGGCGGCGAGGGCGGCGGCCCTGCCCTCGAGGGTTTCGCGCAGTTCGAACAGTTCGTCGATGTCGTCCAGGGAAATGTCGGTGACGACGACGCCGCGGCCGCCCGCCGTCGTCGTCAGCCCTTCGGCCGTGAGCCGGCTGAGGGCCTCCCGCAGCGGGGTGCGGGAGATGCCGAGGCGCGCCGACTGTTCCACCTCCGCGAGCACGGTTCCGGGCAGGAGGCGCCATTCGATGATGTCGTCGCGCAGGGCCGCGTAGGCCTTGTCGCTGGCGCGCATCCTGCCTCCTTCGGTGGTGGCTGTGTCGGGATGGAACATCATCAGTGTATACACGCGACGGCTCTTTGCCCAGCAATTGCCGCCTGTGGTGAACAAATAGCCGAGTTGTGTATACATGACCCTTGTGTCGCCGGTCCGCCCCGGTTTACCATGGCTGCATCACAACGTCGTGGACAGGATGTACGTCATGGTCACCAAGAGCTACCGGGCCGCCTACGAACGGAGCCTGGAACATCCCGCAGAGTTCTGGCTGGAGGCCGCCGAAGGGATCTCCTGGCAGACACCACCGCGGCAGGCCCTCGATACGGGCCGGGCGCCGCTCTACGACTGGTTTCCGGACGGGGTCCTGAACACGTCGTACAACGCCCTCGACCGGCACGTCGCCCAGGGCAGGGGTCAGCAGGATGCCCTGGTCTACGACTCCGCGATGTTGGGCATCCGGCAGAGCTATACCTATGCGGAACTGACGGACCTCGTGGCCCGGTTCGCCGGTGTCCTGCGCCGCAGCGGCGTCGGCAAGGGCGACCGCGTGGTGATTTACATGCCGATGATCCCCGAGGCCGTGATCGCGATGCTGGCCACCGCACGGCTCGGCGCCGTGCACTCGGTCGTCTTCGGCGGGTTCGCCCCCAAGGAACTTGCCGCCCGCATCCGCGACGCAGCCCCCGCGGCGGTGGTGACGGCGTCCGGCGGCATCGAGCCGTCGCGCCGGATTGAGTACCTGCCCGCCGTCGCCGAGGCCCTCAGTATCGCCGGCGCCGCCGGAACCCCGGTGCTGGTCAAGGCCAGGGACGGCTTCGCCTCGACGGTGGCCTCCATGGCGGCCGAGCACCCCGGATGGCTCGACTGGGACACCGAGATGGCCTCCGCCGAGGCGGCCGCGCCGGTGGACGTCAAGGCCACGGACCCGCTGTACATCCTCTACACCTCGGGCACCACCGGCTCGCCCAAGGGCGTGGTGCGGGACAACGGCGGCCACGCCGTGGCCCTGAAATGGACCATGGAAAACCTCTACGACGTCGGTCCCGGCGACGTCATGTGGACCGCCTCGGACGTCGGCTGGGTGGTGGGCCACTCCTACATCGTCTACGGTCCGCTGCTGGCCGGCGCCACCACGGTGCTGTACGAGGGCAAGCCGGTGGGGACGCCCGACGCCGGCGCGTTCTGGCGGGTGATCCAGGACCACAAGGTCAACGTGCTGTTCACCGCGCCCACCGCGCTGCGGGCCATCCGCAAGGCCGACCCTGAGGGCCGTTTCCTGGACAAATACGACATTGCCAGCCTGCGGACCCTGTTCGCGGCCGGCGAGCGGCTGGACACCGATACCTTCCACTGGGCCTCCCGGGTGCTCGGTGTTCCGGTGGTCGACCACTGGTGGCAGACGGAGACCGGCTGGGCCATCTGCGCCAACCCCCGCGGCCTTGGCGGACTGCCGATCAAGGCCGGGTCGCCGAGCGTCCCGATGCCCGGCTTCCGGCTCAACGTCGTCGACGGCGCCGGCGGGGACGTCGAGGCCGGCACGGAAGGCAACATCGTCCTGGGCCTGCCGCTGCCGCCTGGCACCCTGACCACGCTTTGGCGCAACGACGACCGCTACATTTCCTCCTACCTCCAGGCGTTTGAGGGCTACTACGCCACCGGTGACTCGGGCTACCGGGACGAGGACGGCTACGTCTTCGTCATGGGCCGCACAGATGACATCATCAACGTCGCCGGACACCGGCTCTCCACCGGCGCCATGGAACAGGTGATCGGTCAGCACCCGGCAGTTGCCGAATGCGCCGTGATCGGCCTCGCCGACCCGCTCAAGGGCCAGCGGCCCAGCGGCTACGTGGTCCTCAAGTCCGGGGTTGACGTGCCCGAGGACGTCCTCGTCAAGGACCTGATCGCCCTGGTCCGGCGCGACATCGGGGCCGTGGCGGACTTCAAGCACGTCACCGTGGTGGACGCCCTGCCGAAGACCCGTTCGGGAAAGATCCTGCGCAAGACCATGCGCCAGATCGCCGACGGCGAGACCTACGTGGTGCCCTCCACGATCGAGGACGCCGGCGTAATCGACGCGCTGCTCGACACCCTGCGCCCCGGCCCTGCGAAGTGACCGGAGCAGCCTCGTGGTCTAGTGATAGTCGCCGGCCCGTTCGCGGGCGATTTCCAACAGGGTGGAGTGGAAGGCCACCTCGGCCGGGGCATAGACCTTGTCCTCCCGCTGCGCCAGCAGTATCCTCCGCAGCGGGGCAGCGGAACCCAGGCTCAGGACCTTCACGTCGGGATGCTGAAGTGCCACGGCGGTCTTGGGCACCATAGCCACGCCCATTCCCACGCTGACCATGGCCTGGGCCTCCTGGTAGTCGTTGGCCAGGAAGGCAATCTCCGGTTCGAATCCGGCGTCGTGAGCGGAACGCTGCAGCACCTCCACGACGGGGTGGGCCTCGGCGCGCACGATCCAGGACTCGTTGCGCAGGTCTTCCATGCTTACCTGCTCGCGCTCTGCGAGTGGGTGGCTGCGGGCCACCAGGATGACGGTGCTCTCCCGGAAGACCTCGGTTACGCGGATGGAATCGTCCCGGAACGGGTTCCAGGGGTAATCCCAGAGCAGGCACAGACCCGTGACGCCGGACTGCAGATCTGCGACGAGTTCATCGAAGCGGGCGCTGCGCAACGAGAGGCTGATGGCCGGGTAGCGCTTTTTGAAGGTCCGGATGACGATGGGCAGGAAGGATCCGGCCAGGGTTGGGAACGTACCCACGGTCAGGGAACCGCGTCTGAGGCCCGCAATCTGGCCCAGGTCGGACCGGGCTGCCTGCATCTGCCAGACGATCTTGCGGGCGTGGCCGGCCAGAACCTGGCCGGCCTCGGTGGGCACCACCCCGCGGGAGCGACGGGTGAGCAGAGGCTGCCCCACCTCCTGCTCGAGCTTGCGCAGCTGCTGGGAGACGGCCGAGGGCGTGTACATCATCAACTCGGCCGCCGCGGTGATCGAGCCCTGCTCCACCACCTCCAGCAAAAGCGCCAGCCGCCTTATATCGAACAAATCCTGGCCTTCGTCCTTTAGCAATGCTTCACCCTCCTTCGCCTTTGGTTCATTCCCTGCCGGGACCAGGCCTCCCTTGAGGACTTCGAGCACTTTTCCTGGCAACAGACGCTTTGCAGCTGGGGAATAATCCTTCAGCGCTCTATGAGTTAAGCAATCCTACATCCCTCTGAAAAAATCCAACATTGTCTAAAGTTGTGATCTGGCTCAATCTCTTTTCAGGTCCTCATTCAAGTCTGAGGCACGAGGAGAAGCGGGAAACACCATGAAGATCGAAGCCCAATGGATGCGCGGAGGCACCAGCAAGTGCTGGGTGTTCGAAGCGGAGCATCTTCAGGCGGGCGGCACCAGCCTCGATGTGCTGCTGCCGCGGCTGTTCGGCAGCCCGGATCCGCGCCAGATCGACGGCGTCGGCGGCGCCACCTCGACCACCAGCAAGGCCGTGATCCTGCACCGGCCCGTCAGTGGGGATGTCGACGTTGAGTACACCTTTGCCCAAGTGGGCGTCGAAGAGGCCGCGGTGGACTGGGGCAGCAACTGCGGGAACGGCTCGGCGGTGGTGGGTCTGTACGCCATCGAGAAGGGCTGGGTGCTCCCCAACGGAGACGTCACCCGGATCGTCACCCGCAACACCAACACCAACCAAATCATCGTCCAGCGCGTGGCCACCCCTGCCGGAGCCTTGGCCTCCGTTCCGGACGCCCGGATGCCAGGCGTACCCTTCCCCGGCCACGCTGTGGGGCTCGGCTTCCAGGACCCTGCCGGCAGGACCACCGGTGCGCTGCTGCCCACCGGAGCGGCCACTGACACCCTCACCGCCGGCGGAACCCGCTGGACTGTTTCGATGGTCGACGCCGGAGCGCCCGTGGTGATCGTCAACGCCGAAGAACTGGGCCTGGACCCGGCCAGGTACGACAGCTGGCGCGCCGGAGTGGAGCTGCAGCTGGATACCCTGGAGCAGATCCGGCGGCAGGCGGCGGTGCGGATGGGGCTGGTCCGCACAACAGCCGAAGCGGCCCGGGCCATCCCCAAGCTCGCCATCGTAGCCGCGCCCGCCCAGGCCGACCCAGGTTGCGACGCCAACGTCATGATGCTCTCCATGGGCAAGCCCCACCCGGCCCTGGCCATCACCGGCAGCATCGCCCTGACCCTGGCCGCCCGCACCACCGGCACCGTGCTGCACACCATCACGGGCGACTCCCTGGGGAGCACGCTCCGGCTCCGCACCCCCGCCGGGGTCATCGAGACCTGGAGCGAGGAGCACGACGGGACGCTCCTCGTGGGCGTCGACCGTACGGCCCGCACCATCGCCACAACCATCATCCATCTCCCCGAGGTCCCCGGCAGCCCCGTCGCTGCCTCCCTCGCGGGAGCCACCCGCTGAGGAGACGATCATGACCAAGACTGAGCACCGCACCGCTGTCGCTGCGGACCAGACCCGGGACAACGATGCCCCGCGTCCAACCCGCCGCCGCCGAATCCTACTGGCGG
>NZ_KI914939.1:1195-11753 GCF_000520575.1 Arthrobacter sp. I3 | reverse complement strand
GCGTTCCTGGCGTTGATTGCGCTCGTGCTGGGGGGTGATATCTTCAACCCTTCGGCCACCCCGCAACCGGAGCACTCCATGACCGCTGTCCAAATCATCCCGCTCGTCATCCTCGTCATAATGTTCATCGTCGCCACGAAATGGCCGCTGAACATCGGCGTGATGGGGCTGGTGGCCTCCTTCGGCGTCGGCTATTTCATGCTCGGAATGACGGACAAGCAGATCCTCGAAGAGTTCCCCGCCAGCATCGTCGTGACGATCATCGGAGTCACGTACTTCTTCAGCATGGCCCAGCGGAACGGCACCATCGACATCATCGTCCAGACCTGCGTACGCCTCGTCAGGGGCAAGACGATGCTGCTGCCCTGGGTGTTCTTCCTGATCGCTGCTGCGCTCACGTCACTGGGCACCTTCTCGCCGGCCGCCGTCGCGCTGCTGGCACCGGCGGCCATCGGCTTCGCCTACGAGTCCCGGATCCATCCCGTGCTGATGGGCGCATTCATCATCAACGGAGCCCACGCCGGCGGCTTTTCCCCGCTGTCCGTCGCCGGGGTGCTGGTGCACGACATCGCCCTGAAGAACGGATTTCCCATTTCCCAGGGCGCACTCTTCATCGCCAGCTTCGCCATCAATCTCATTCTCTCCGTGCTCACCATCGTCCTGTTCGCCCTCCTGGGCAGGCTGCGGGACGGCGAAGGCGGCCAGCATGCCGACGTCGACACCGCCCGCACCAGCCGCCCTCACGGGCAGCAGATCCTCACGCTGGCACTGATCGCGGTGATGCTCGTGTGCACCCTGGGCTTCCACCTGCCGATCGGCTTCGTGGCACTCTCCGCCGGACTCCTGCTGGCGCTGGTCAACATCAAAGAACACCAGACGTTCATCGGCGGCGTCTCCTGGTCCACCGTCCTGCTGGTAGCCGGCATGATCACCTATGTCTCCCTGCTCCAGCACGTTGGCGTCATCGACACCCTCGCCGAGCAGGCTCTGGCACTGGGCGCACCGCTGCTGGTGGCCCTGGTCCTCTGCTACGTCATTGGCGTCGGCTCGGCCTTCGCCTCCTCCACGGCGTTGCTGACCGCGTTCATTCCCCTGGCCGGTCCGCTCCTGGCTACCAGCTCGCTGAGCGCCTCAGGAACGGTCGCGGCGCTGGCTATAGCTGCCACGGTAGTGGATGTCTCGCCCTTCTCCACCGACGGTGCGCTGGTCGTCGCCAACGCCCGCGCCAACGACAGGCAGCGAGTCTACCGGCAGCTGATGGCGTATGCCGGGGGAGTGGTGCTCGTAGCCCCGGCCCTCGCCTGGGTCCTGCTGGTTCCCACCGGCATCATGTAACCGCACGGCCACCGGCGACGCGGCTCCCGATAGCCGGGACGCCCCCGCCGCATGGAATGAAGTCTTCGGTCGCGGCAAGCAACCACGAAGAAGGCCCGGACACACAGAGTCCGCCGGCACCAGACCGCAGTGGGGCGGCGAATGATGATCACCCGGATCATCGCCTATTCGCAACGCGCGCCGCCCCGCTGCCCTGACACGTCAACAGCGGCCGCATGGCACCAAGCATTCGAGACCATCCCCGCCGCATGGAAACCGCCGGGACGGCATTTCGCGGCAGTGTTTCCCGGGACTACCGGCAAGAGCCCTCCCGGTGACGGGAACGGGGGAGCGGCAGGCTCACGTCCGCGGCCGGTTCCAGCGGTATTCGTTCTCCGGCCGGCCGGGGGCGCCGTAGCGGGCGGCGCGGGTGACCGTTCCGGCGTCGGCGAGGTACTCGAGGTAGCGCCGGGCGGTGACCCGGGACATCCCGAGCGCCTCCATGACCTCGCTGGCCGACACCGCCTCGGCCTGCTGCCTGATGTAGTCCTGGACGGATTCCAGCGTGGATACGGCCAGGCCCTTGGGCAGCGACAGCTCCGACGGGGCGCGGAGGCTGGCGAAGGCCTGGTCCACATCGCTTTGGGACGCCCGGGCTCCGGCTTCCCCGGCCAGGGGTGGGGCCAGCTGTTCGCGGAACAGCCGGTAGCTGGCGAGCTTGTCCGCAAAGGTCGCGTAGGTGAACGGCTTGATCAGGTACTGGACCACGCCGGTAGCCACCGCGCTGCGGACAATGTTCAGTTCCCGCACCGCGGTGATGGCGATGATGTCCGCGAACAGTCCGGCCGCCCGCATCCGGCGTGCGATGTCCAGCCCGTGCAGGTCCGGGAGGTTCATGTCCAGCAGGACCAGCTCCACCGGATTGCCTGCCGCCGAGAATTCCGTGAGCAGGCGCAGGGCGGACTGGCCGTCGGGCGCGGAGCCCGCCAGGGTAAAACCGTCCAGCCTTTCTATGTAGGCGGCGTGCGCTGCGGCAGCGATGGGCTCGTCCTCGACGACGAGCACCCGGATCTCGCTCATGGTTGTCCCTCGGTAGTGACCGGCAGCGTAGTGGCCGGCGGTGTTGTGACGGGCAGAGTGACGCGGAACAGCGCCCCGGCCGGGCTGGTGATTGTCATGGTACCGCCCAGCCGCTGGACCGCCTGGCGCACCAGGGCCAGCCCAAGGCCGCGTCCGAACGGTCCCGGGGCCTTGGTGCTGAAACCGTGCCGGAAGACGTCCTCCACGGCCGCGGGATCGATCCCGGGGCCGCTGTCCTCCACGGTAATCTCCAGGGCGGAGCCGGTGGTCTCGACGGTCAGCTCCACGAGCCTGGGTGCCGGCGCCTCGGCCGCGGCGTCGATGGCATTGTCCAGCAGGTTCCCCAGGATGGCCACGAGGTCCTGCACGGCCAGTCCGGTCACGGCCGTGGAACCGCTGGTATTGAGGGTCAGTTCGACGCCGCGTTCGTGTGCTTCGGCTGCCTTGCCCATGATCAGGGCGCCGAGCACGGGTTCCTCGATGGAGCTCACAATGTCATCCGTGAGCCGCTGGCTCAGTTCCAGGTCCTTGGTGGCAAAGTCCAGCGCCTCGGGGCCCCGGCCCAGTTCCATGAGCGAGACGATGGTGTGGAGCCGGTTGGCGTGCTCATGGGTCTGGGCGCGGAGCGCGTCCGAGAGCGTGCGCATGGTCTCGAGTTCACTGCCCAGGGATTCGATCTCGGTACGGTCCCGGATGGTGGCGACCGTTCCGTATACAGGAGTGCCAGCGCCGGACTTCGCTCCGTGCGGGCGGGCGCCGGCAGATTCGGGTCCCACCGCGGGGCCCTGGTTGACCACCAGGATCCGCGAGCCGGTCAGGTGGATCTCATCCAGGGCGGTCCGCCCCGATTCGAAGAGTTCCTTGAGGCTGGGGGCCAGCGGCAACTCCGCGAGGGAGGGCGCCGCCTGGCGCCCGCCCCCCGCAACGCCGCCGTCAGCGCCGGAGGTGGGACCGCCGTCGGCGGACTGTTTCCTCAGCCCGAGCAGTTCGGCGGCCTGGTCGTTGTACATCACCACTTTGCCCCTGGGGTCGATGAGGATCACGCCCTCACGCACCGAATGCAGCACCGATTCGTAGTACGCGAAGAGCTGGCCCAGCTCTTCCGGGCCCCAGCCGCGGGTCACCCGGCGCAGATACCGTCCCAGGAGCCAGGCCGCCGCCGACCCGCCGGCCAACAGCGCCAGGCTGATGGCCAGCAGCGCCGGCAGCCGGCCGGAGAGTGCGACGTCCACCGTCCGGACCGTCACGCCCGCGGCCACGAGCGCCCGGACCTTGCCGTCGGCGTCCTTGACCGGGGCGATGGTGCGCACCGACGGGCCGAGGGTGCCGGCCACGACTTCCGTGAACACCTGGCCATGGAGGGCCGCGTCGATGGAGCCGATATACGGTTTGCCCAGTTCCTCATCGCGCGGGTGGGTCCAGCGCGTGCGGTCCGGGGCCATGATCGTGATGAAATCCGCGTCGGCGTCGTTCATGGTCTTCAGGGCATACGGCTGCAGCAGGGCCGTGGGATCGGCTGTGTCCGCCGCCGCCAGGACGAAGGGGGCGTCGGCGACGGCGGTGGCGATGCCGGCCATCCGGCGTCCGGCCTCGTCGTAGGCGTGATCGCGCGCGTCCACGAACACGGCCGTGCCAACGATGGCCGTCAGGGCCACCACGAACAGCAGGTTGGCCGCAAACAGCCTGCGGGCGATGCTCCAGCGCCGGATCATCAACACCTTCCATGACCAATATGAACGCAAGGGTGATGCGCGTCACCTTCTCATCAATGATGGGGTTACACGCAAGAAGGACAAGAGCGGACCACAGCCAGGACCGCACCAAGTCCAGCCTATCCAAGGAGAACACCATGGCCTCTCAACGAGGAGAGTCAGCAGCACCGGCCGCCGCTCCGGCCAAGAAGCGCAAGGGACTGGACAAGTCCCACTACCTCTACATCGCAGTCATCGTCGCCGTGATCGCAGGTGCCGTTATTGGCCTGCTGTTCCCCGAGGTCGGCAAATCCCTCAAGCCGCTCGGCGACGGCTTCATCAAACTCATCAAGATGATGATTGCGCCCGTGATCTTCTGCACGATCGTGCTCGGCATCGGCTCCATCGCCAAGGCCGCGACAGTCGGCAAGGTCGGCGGCCTGGCGCTCGCCTACTTTGTGGTCATGTCCACCTTCGCCCTGGCGATCGGCCTCGTGGTCGGCAACCTGATCCACCCGGGCGAGGGCCTCAAGCTCGCCCCCTATGATCCGAACAAGAAGGCGGCGGTCGACAGCACCGTTGACTTCCTGCTGGGCATCATCCCGGGCGACATTCCCGTGTTGCCGACTCTCCTCGCCGCGATCCTGGTCGGCTTCGCGCTGCAGAAGATGGGCCCCCAGGGAGCCCCGATCCTCAAGGCCGTCGGGTACGGCCAGGCCCTCGTGTTCCGCATCCTCATCATGATCATGTGGCTGGCCCCGGTCGGAGCCTTCGGCGCGATCGCCGCGGTGGTCGGCGCCACCGGCTTCCAGGCCATCATCAGCATGGCGACCCTGATGGGCGCCTTCTACATCACCTGCGCCCTGTTCATCGTCGTGGTCCTCGGCGGTTTGCTCAAGGCGGTCGCGGGCGTCAGCATCTTCAAGCTCATGAAGTACCTCGGCCGCGAATACCTGCTGATCTTCTCCACCTCCTCCTCCGAAGCCGCGCTGCCCCGCCTGATCGCGAAGATGGAACACCTCGGCGTGTCCAAGCCTGTCGTCGGCGTCACGGTCCCCACCGGCTACTCCTTCAACCTCGACGGGACCGCCATCTACCTGACCATGGCAGCACTCTTCGTCGCCAACGCCATGGGCACGCCGCTGGACCTTGGCGCCCAGGTTTCCCTGCTGGTCTTCATGATCATCGCCTCCAAGGGTGCCGCCGGCGTCACCGGCGCCGGCCTGGCCACGCTGGCCGCCGGACTCCAGGCGCACGCACCCCAGCTGCTGGGCGGCGTGGGCATGATCGTCGGCATCGACCGGTTCATGTCCGAGGCGCGCGCCCTGACCAACTTCACCGGCAACGCCGTCGCCACGGTGCTGATCGGCACCTGGGTCAAGGAGATCGACGGCGGACGCGTGGACCGTGTCCTGGCCGGTGCCGAGCCGTTCGACGAAGAGACGATGCTGGCCGGCCACTCCGGCGTACAGGATGCCGCCGAACAGCCCGCACAGCCGGTACAACCGGTCCTGGCACACGCCTGAACCGACGCCTGCACCGTCCTGACCCGCGCCGGAACCGGCGTGAGCCGCACCCCGGCCTTAAACTGACCGGAAGCACGACCGCTCGATGACGCCCCAAGCGCCCGGCAGCCCAGCTGCCGGGCGCTTGGGCGTTCGGTTCAGCCCTCATCGGCGCCGAAGGGTGTGACCACGGTGCGGCGGGGCGTCCCTTCGTCGTCGTAGTTCAGGGTGCTGACACGTACGCCGTACAGCGCCGAAAGCTGCGCATCCGCGAGGAGCGGCCCGGCAGGTCCGGTCACCACACCCGCGGCGCCCATCAGGACCACCGAGTCCGCGAGGAACAGGGCGTGGTCCGGGTGATGGGTGCTCACGAGCAGCGACATCCCGGTCCGCACGAGTTCCCTCAGCAACTGGAGGACCCGGACCTGGTTCTTCAGGTCCAGCCCGGTGGACGGCTCATCCAGGACGAGGAGCCGCGAACCGCCCGCGATAGCCCGCGCAATCAGGACCAGCTGCTGCTCGCCCCCGCTCAGCGTCGGAAACAGCCGGCCGGCCAGGGCGGCGATCCCCACCCGGTCCATGGCGCGGAGCGCGGCGGCCCTGTCCCGGCTGCCGGGGGAGCGGAAGACGCCGATGTGGCGGGCACGGCCCATGACCACCATGTCCAGGGCCGGGTAGCCGAACGTGCTGCCGCGCGCCTGGGGAACATAGCCCGCCGTCTCGGACCTGCGCACCGCACCCTCCTGTACGGCCAACATGCCGGCCGCGCAGCGCACCAGGGTCGTCTTGCCGCTGCCGTTAGGCCCCAGGACCGCGGTCACGGTGCCCGGCGGCACCGAGAAGCTGAGATCCTTGAACACCCAGTTCTGCGGTGAATAGCCAAACCCGGCCCCGCGCAGCTCAAGCACCGTCCCAGATCCTCTCCCGGTTCCGGCGCAAGAGCACGAAGAAGACCGGTGCGCCGATCAGGGCGGTCAGGACGCCCAACGGGATTTCCCCGGCCGTGGCGGTGCGCGCGATGGTGTCGATGGCGATCAGGTAGGCCCCGCCCAGCAGGAAGGAGACCGGCAGCAGCACCCGGTGGTCCGGTCCCACCCACATGCGTGCGAGGTGCGGGATGACCAGCCCCACCCAGCTGATGACGCCGCTGACGGCGACGGCCCCGGCGACCATGAGGGCCACGGCGGCGAGGACCGCCCAGCGCAGGGGGCGGGGCCGGAGCCCCAGGGCGGTGGCGTCGTCGTCGCCGAGCGAGAGCACATTGATCCGCCACCGCAGGGCCAGCAGGACGACGCCGCCGGCAGCGATCGGAATGAGGGCCACCAGCACTTTCGCCCAGGTGGCGGTGGAGACACTGCCAAGCAGCCAGAAAACGATGGCGGGCAAGGTGGTGAACGGGTCCGCCAGATACGTCACCAGGGCCACCAGGGCGGAGAAGAACGAGGCCGTGACGATTCCGCCGAGGACCACCATGAGGATGTGGGCGCCGCCCCGCCCGGACGTGATGAGGAAGACGATTCCCAGTGCCAGCAGCCCGAAGCCGAACGATCCGCCCACGAGGGCGACGGGGCCCAGGCCCAGCAGCAGGGCCAGGGCACCGCCGAAGGAGGCGCCCGAGGAGACGCCGATGACCTCCGGGCTGACCAGGGGATTGCGGAACACGGCCTGCAGGGCCGCGCCACCGATTGCGAGGGCGCCACCGACCAGCAGGGCCAGCAGGACCCTGGGCAACCTGACCAGCAGCACCACGTTTTCCTCGGCCGCGGGAAGGCCCGGGCCGAAGGGAACTATTCGCGAGGCCAGGATCTGCACGACATGGTCCAGGGGCACGCTGTAGCGGCCGCTGCCGAGTGCAAACGCGGACACAGCCGCCAGGACTGCTCCGGAGAGCAGGCATGGACCGATGACCTGGCGCAGCCCCGGTCCCCGGCCGCCGGGGGGTCCCGTGGTCAGAGGCTGGGCCTCACGAAGCATCGAACTGCCGGTAGTTGGCCGAGGTGCCGTTGGCTTCGGTCCAGAGGATCTTGTCCAGCTCGGGCGCCGATGGCTGGTGGCGGTACAGGAAGTCGAAGTAGTCGTTTGTCTCGTTCCTCAGCGTGGAGTGGTTGCCGGAGGGGAAACTGACATCTGTGAGCCAGCGCCACATCAGTGGCGATTCCTGGCCGGGAGGATCCCAGCGGTAGCCGCCCAGCGGGACCTTGTAGACGCGGCGGGAGCGCACGGCGGAGACGCTTTGCCACACCGGGTTGCCGTAGACGTCGGCGGGCATCGCGTCGTCGAAGTTCCCGAGCAGGATGATTTCCGGATCCCAGGCCAGGACCTGTTCGACGTCCACGCCCACCATGCCCTTGCCCTGAAGGCCCTGCGGGCCGGTGGCGGGGTTGTGTGCCCCGATGAGCTTGATGTAGAAGTCGTTGTAGCTGCCGTTTCCGGCCACCTTGAGGCCGCCGCTGAACCTGTTGAAGTAGACGATGCCCGGGCCGCCGGTGCCGCGGGCGGCGGCCTCGGCCTGGATGGCCTTCTGTTGCCCGTCGCTGCGCGCCTTCATCTGCACGGCCCGGTCCGGCCGGCCCAGCATCGTTGCGAAGAGCGCGGTCCACGTGTCCACGTCCTGCTGCGTGCCGGTGTTCGTGATGCCCAGGACCTTCATCCCGGCCTGTTCCAGCGGTGCCGTCAGTTGCGCATCGCTCCACTGGACCACGACGTCGGGGTTCAGCGCCCGGATGCTTTCGACATTGGGCGTGAAGTCGGTCGTGGCGATGTCGTGCGGGATGTTCAGGGCCTCCGGGTACATGGCGCCCATGGCGCCGTCGCGCATCGCCACCCAGGAGGCGTTGTGCATCCCGGTGAGATGGCTGGCGCCCTGGTCGACGGCGGCGAGCAGGGAAGCGGCGGGCATGGGAATGGTCACCACCCGGGTGACCGGGCGGTCGAAACTCAGGACGGTCCCGCGCTGGTCCGTCACCTGGATCCCGGCCGGGCCGGAGGCGGAACCCGGGGGCGCTGTACCGGCAGTCCCTGCCGGCGGCGTTGACTGTGGCGACGACTGTGGCGCCGTGCCGGCCGCGGCGCAGGAAGCGAGGAACAGCGCCCCTCCGCCGTAGAGGGCCGCTGCCAGTACAGATCGTCGGTTGGCTTCGGGGATGCTCATCGGCCTACCTCCCGGGAAGGACCGCGCGCAACGGCCTTTCGCTCCGCGCCGGCCACAGCAATGGTCCCGGTGCGGCATTTCCTCACAGCATCCGCCGAATGCGCAGGGGTGTCAATGCCGGTCACGCCGGGCATTGTTCGCCGACGGGCGCCGGTGCTAGCCTCGCTGATATCCCCTGTGAAACGAGGCCACGGGATGGAAATCAACGGCGCCCAACTATTTGTCCGCTACGCGTATCCGCCGAATTCGCGGGGCAGCTGCGGGCCGCCTGACAGCGACGCGCTGCTGCACTATGGCCAGTCCGGGGTGACCGACGCGGGCCTGCGCGAACTTGCGAAGGGGTTCGCCGGCGCCTGGCCGTACCTGGAGCTCATCGCCGGTGCCACCGGCAACCCGGACCCGCTGGACTACGCGGTGGTGGAGGCCTACTGGGTGGGAAACACGCTGCTGGACTCCGTGGGTGTGCGCAGCATCGGCAATTCCATGGAGGACCGGTTTCGCGCACGGACCGGGCATCAGTTCCCGCACCTGATGGAAGGGGTCCTGGCCGGCGGCGTCCCGCATCACAGCTTCCACGTCCTGGAAATCTATCCGTGGACGGGACTCCTGCGCGATGACCGGCGCTCATCCACGGCCCTGAACGTCCTTGACCAATGCCGCATCCGGTGGGGCGAGGTGGTGGCCGTCGAAGGGGACAGCGCCCTCGTGCGCTCGCGGCCCCTGGCGTGGGACGGGATGGCGCTGTCGCTGGGGGAACCGGTGATCGAGACGGCCACGTACGCCGTGGCCGGGTCCGGCTTCATTGCTGACCTCATGCCCGGCGACATGGTGTCCCTCCACTGGGACTGGGTGTGCGACCGGCTCTCGCCAGCCCAGCTCCACCGGCTCCAGCACTACTTTGCGCGCCACCTCAAGATCGCGAATTCCGGCGTGGAGCACCGCGGCGCCGCGATCGCCCTCGAATAGCGGGCGCCTCAAGTTCCTTCAGTGGAGAGTTCCTTCAGTGGGGGAGTCCAGCCAGCGGGGAGTGAAGGCTACGGGACCGTGTCGGTGGGGTCCGGGCCCCGTCCCATGAGCTCAAGTCCCGTCATCGCACGGTCGGCACCATCCTGGTCCACGCGTTCCAGGGCGAAGCCCATGTGGATCAGGACCCACGTGCCGCTCTCCACAGGGCCGTCATCGAGGAGGCCAATGTTGATTTTGCGCTCCACTCCGGCCACATCCACGAGGGCGAGTTGCCCGTTGTAGCCGTCGATCACTTCGATGATCCGGCCCGGTATTCCCAGACACATCCGTGGTTCCTCCTCAGCCTGCTTCATCCGGAGCCGCGCTCGCGGGCGCCGCATCTGCGTTCGTGATGCGGGCTGCGACCAGGGTGCGGACTGCTTCCACGGCTGCCGGAACGGCGCGGGACACGTCCTCGGACAGTCCCATGCCCTCGTCCGTTCGCCCCGCGACGCAGCCCACCAGGTAGGTCTCCGGCAGCGATCCGCCCAAAACACGCAGACGGCGAAGGACAGCCAGCGGGTCCATGCCGTGCGGATCGAAGGCCGGATCGGCCCGCAGGCCGGCCGGCGTCAGCGGACCGCCGCTTTCCAGGTCCTCCACCCGGATCTTCAGGATCCGGAGCGTTCCCGCGCCTGCGCTCCCGTCCTCCGGGGCCGGGAGCACATCCACGAGCACCAGCGCATCCACCCCGTCCAGGAGATCGTAGGCGAGGTGCAGCCCGCGGATCCCGTAGTCCCGCACCTGGACCTCCTCCGGCGCCCAGCCCTGCAGGCCGGACTGCTCCTCGGCCAGCCGGCGGGCGACGGCCG
>NZ_KI914939.1:0-1095 GCF_000520575.1 Arthrobacter sp. I3 | reverse complement strand
AAATCCGTCGTCGCGAAGGAACACGTTCCCCACGCCCGCCACGAGGACCCCGCTCACACCGGGCCTCACATGCTCCGCATTCGCACGTAGCGCTTGATGTCCGGAATTGAACGCAGGCCGACGACGGCTGCTGCCAGGCCCGCGGCCAGCAAGAGCACGACTGTCATGATGCCCAGAGCTTTCATGGTGATGGTTCCTTTCCGTTGTCCGGGGCCGGCGCCGCGGTGAGCGGGACGAGTTCCTCGGGGGCGAAATACAGATACCGTCCGTACCACTCCTGCAGTTCGGCGGCGGGGTCGGCCTCGAGGACCACCGCGACGTGCGTTCCGCCGTCGACGTCGAAGTGGACTCCGGTGACACGCCCCGACTTGCCGGCGAAGAAGAGGTCTTGGGCGTCGGCGCGGCGCAGCGGGACAACCCGCACCCTGCTGCCGCGTGAGATCGGGACGCCGTCGATGAAGACGGTGTCCGATCCCGGATCCACGGCGGCGTCCCGGGCCGGATCCCACCACGGCGTGCCGGCGCCGGTGTCCGCGGCGGAGGCGCCCGGAACCGAGAATTCCGGAACTGAGAACTCCGGATAGGCCGGGGCCGCGGGGCCGGGGAAGCCGTCGCCTCCGATGCTCCCGGGGCCGCGGGGCGCACCGGCGTGCGGGTTCCGCAGGATGCCGTGCAACTGCTGGAGCTCCTCTGCCGTCATGTTTTCGCAGCGTTCGATGATCGCCGCGGCCCGGGCATCGGTTGACCGGGCCTCCGCCTTTTCCGCATCGGTCAGGGTGAGCACCCGCAAGGTCAGGATTTCATCGATCTCCGTCGCGTCGAACAGTTCCACGGTGCTTTCCGGTGCCACCGCCGGATGGTCATAGAGGATGATCGGGGACAGGAGCAGGACATCGCGCTGCCCTTCGGGGCCGGCGAGCACGGGCCAGCAGCGGTGCTGGCTGCACGAAGCCGCCGCCGCCGCTGCCCATTCCGGCGGATCGATCACCGACAGGAAATCGGCATCGTGGACGGCGAGCAGGACATGGGCTCCGATGAACGAGTACTCGATGGCGGTACGCGTGTCGGTGGCGGCGGCCGCCGCGTTCTCCACCG
>NZ_KI914938.1:259662-262252 GCF_000520575.1 Arthrobacter sp. I3 | reverse complement strand
TCGGGGCTGTATCGCGTATTTCATTGCGCGGGTTTAGAGTCAAGATATGCAGTCATCGCACCACGATTCGGGTTTCACGGTCCGGTTGGCTGACCCCGACGCCGGACGTACAGGCGCCGGTTCCGGCCCCGCCGGCGCGCCTCTGGCCGGGTCGCCTGCCGCCGTCCAGGGAAAGACCTTCCGGCAGCGCCGCAGGAACCGGCACGGCCGGGGCCTTCGCGGCGAGCTCATACTGCCCACCCTGCCCGGCTACCGGACCCGTTCCGACCGCTTCGATGACTTCGTCCTGGACTCGGCCCAGCGGCTGCACGACATCTGGGGCAAGCCGCTCGACGGCGTCCGCTTCGCCGTTGACGAGATCCCGCCGGGCCTGGAGCAGCTCGTGGCGGACCGCACGCCCGCGCCGATGGGCGCTTTCACCGCTGCCACGGCCGAGGACGGACCGGTCATCACGCTGTACCGCCGGGTGGTGGAGCAGGTGTGCGGAACCCGGGACGAACTCCAGGACCTCGTGCACGACGTCGTCGTGGAATACACGGCCGAGATGCTCGGCGTACCCCCGGAGTCCCTCGACCCCGTCTATCGCCGCCGGTACTAGCCCGAGCCTGCTTCCGACCTGCCCCGGGCCTAGTAGCCCAGCGTGACGGGGACCTGCCGTTGTCCTGCCGCTTCCGGTGCCAGCGCCACCGCGGAAATGTCCTGCCGGCCGTCCCGCGCCAGAACAAGTGCCCCGTATGCCGGATCTCCGGCGGCGGACACCACATAGCCCACGAGCGGCGAGCCGCCCACGTCAGCGGGGATCTTGATGGACACGGTGGTTCCGCCGGCAATGTCGGCGCTGCCCGCGGTCCGGATCTTGCCGTCCGCAGTGATCGGCGTGTAGGTCACGGTCGCCCGGCCGGCGGGGGCACCGAGAACGAGCTGCCGGTCGCCCGCGCGCGGAACCGCGACGATGTGCTGGCTGCCCAGCCGGGCCGAGGCGGCGGAAAACGCGATGTCCGCCGCGTCCCCGGCCTGCAGTCCCCGCGTGAGCCGGGCAGTGGCCGCGAACGAGACATCCGAGCTCGCCGCCACGGTGTAGGTCCCGGCCGGGACCCCGGCCAGGGAAACTTCCGTGACCGCGCCGGCCTTCGCCGTCACCACGCCGCCCCCGGGCAGCGCCTTCTGGCCGTCGGGACCATACAGCTTGATCTCGACCACGGCGTCGGTGGCCCCCGGCACGGCGACTTCGAGGGCCGGTCCGGCGTCGGCGAAGCCGGGCTTTGCCTTGAGCGCGGCCAGTGCCGCGGGATCCTGGATGTCGAGACCGGCGGCCACCTGGCTGACGGACGGGGCGGTGCCGGGGGTGATGAAGTCGACGCCGCCGGGAGTGAGGCCGCGGAGCACGCTTTGCTGGATCACGGCAGCCACCGGGCCGCCGGTGCTGCGAACCCGCACGCCGAGCCGTTCCTGTCCCGGCGCGAGCCCGGCCAGGATGATGGAGCGGGAGCTGCCGGGCGCCACCAGCAGGCCGCGGCTTCCGGGAGCCTGGATCGGGCCTTCGGAGCCGAAGAGGTCCAGGCTCACGGTCGCCGGCGTGCTGGAGGCATTGGTCAGGTTCAGGACTGCCGACCGGCCGAGCGCCGTGTTGGCGCCGACCAGCCAGAGATCGTTGCCGGGCTGCTGGCACGCGGCGGCCGCGGAACCCTGGAGGTCGCCGTCCTCGGCCGTGTAGCTCAGGACGGCGCCGGCAGCCGCCTGGTGGTTGTTTTGGGCATCGGCGCTGAGGACGCTGATGTTGTCCACCTCGCGCTGGGGCAGGACGCCGGCGACCAGCACGGGCGTGCGGGCCGGGGGCGCGGAAGCTGCGGGCACGGAAGCTGTGGGCGCGGCGCCCGGCGCGATTTCGGCGAAGGGGGCACCTTTGAGCGGGGCGAGCCGGCTGCCGGGGATGATGCCGGCGCTTGAGCCGAGCACGGCGGCGCTGACGGCTGTCTTCGCCGTGGCGGATTCCGGACTGAACTGGGGGTCGGTGCCCACGGGGGTCCCCTCAAGCAGCCGGGCCGGGCCCGGGCAGACCCCGACGCTGCTGCCGGCCGGAACCGCGGCGACGGGGGCCTCGAGCTGCCTGCTGGCGGGGTTCTGGGGCGTCAGCGACGCCGCCGATACCAGGCCGCCGCCCGCGGCAACGAGGGCGACCGCGGAGAGGATGCCGCCGATCACTCCAGCCCGCGGCAGGCGCCCCTTCCGCGGCGACGGACCCGTCGCGGCTTCCGTTTGGGTTTCTTTTTCGTTGTCGCCCTTAGACATGCTGAGGTTCCTTACGCAGGGAGGCTTCGTCCCTGGACAGGCCGGTGTTGGACCGGCGGGCAGGCATGGGCACGGCGAGGAGGACGGTCAGCCCGATCATCACGGCCTGCGCAATCCCGATCAGGACCGCCCACGGCGCTTCGTAACGGATGCTCAACTGGCCGCCCTGGGCCGGCAGGGTGAAGGCCTGCGACCATCCCGACGTCGTTGAGGTCAGGCGGCGCCCGTCAAGCCAGGCGCTCCAGCCCGGATCGGCCCGCTCGGCGAGCACCACCAGGCGGCCCTCGGGACCGGCCGGGAC
>NZ_KI914938.1:258499-259562 GCF_000520575.1 Arthrobacter sp. I3 | reverse complement strand
GGCCCTCGGGACCGGCCGGGACCGTGCCGGCCGCCGAGACTTCTTCGGAAGGAAGCAGTCCGATGGCGGCGCCGCTGCCGTCCACTACCCGGACCCGGTGCGCGACGTCGGAGTCCGTGATGCCGGGCCGGTCCAGCGGGCTGACCCGCCAGAGCCAGCCCGTCCCCGTCTGGCCGACGGCGGCAAGTCCGGGAACTGCGTCCACGCGGCTGGCCGTCAATTCGGAGGCTGAATCGGCAACCCGGAGCACGACAAAGCCGACGCCGAGCCGCTCGAGGTCCTCCCGCGGATCCACGCCTTCGCCGGCGACGATGGTGGCCACGACGTTCCGGAGCGATCCGGCGACGGCGTCGTCGTCGCGGACCGTCTCCTGGCCCGGCGCTCCCAGGATGCCGCGGGCGGCGGCGATCGTTGAGAGTGCGTCCAGGGTTGTCCCGGCTCCGCGCATCAGTGTTGCGTCGAAGCTTCCGTCCTCGTTGCTGGCAATCAGGAGCGTCCTGGACTGTTCCGGGCCCTCGCCGCGGTCAACCGCCGTGGCGGGCAGCGTGCGGGCCTGGGCTGCCGGCCGCCGAGACTTCTTCGGAAGGAAGCAGTCCGATGGCGGCGCCGCTGCCGTCCACTACCCGGACCCGGTGCGCGACGTCGGAGTCCGTGATGCCGGGCCGGTCCAGCGGGCTGACCCGCCAGAGCCAGCCCGTCCCCGTCTGGCCGACGGCGGCAAGTCCGGGAACTGCGTCCACGCGGCTGGCCGTCAATTCGGAGGCTGAATCGGCAACCCGGAGCACGACAAAGCCGACGCCGAGCCGCTCGAGGTCCTCCCGCGGATCCACGCCTTCGCCGGCGACGATGGTGGCCACGACGTTCCGGAGCGATCCGGCGACGGCGTCGTCGTCGCGGACCGTCTCCTGGCCCGGCGCTCCCAGGATGCCGCGGGCGGCGGCGATCGTTGAGAGTGCGTCCAGGGTTGTCCCGGCTCCGCGCATCAGTGTTGCGTCGAAGCTTCCGTCCTCGTTGCTGGCAATCAGGAGCGTCCTGGACTGTTCCGGGCCCTCGCCGCGGTCAA
>NZ_KI914938.1:257383-258399 GCF_000520575.1 Arthrobacter sp. I3 | reverse complement strand
GCGGGCCTGGGCAGGCTGGACGAGCCTCGGGGTCCCGAGACCGGAGTGTCCCGCGGTGGCTGCCGGTGCCTGTGTTGGTGTCTGCGACGTAGGCTGCAGCAGGTTTTGTGCGGTCCACACGGTGAACCCGGCCAGGGGGGCGGCCAGCAGCAGGACCATGGATGCCGCGGCCGTGCCGCGGATCAGGACCTTCCGTGCCAGCCCGGTACCGGCGGTCCGGTCGGCGGCGTCCAGGAGCCCTTCGGCTCCGATCAGGGCAGCGCCCAGGAACGCGAACGCGGCCGCCGAAACGGCGGGGCCGGGGAACGGCGTGACCAGGACCTCGGCGCTGGCGCCGGAGGCGACATGCCCGGCGAGCCAGCCGCCGGCCAGCATCAGGACGGCCACGGCCCACAGGCCCCGTGCCGTCCGGGTGCGTCCGGCCAGCACAAGCCGGCGCGGCATGAAGAGTGCGGCCAGGGCCAGCAGCAGCACCGGCAGCCCGAACAGCAAGGCCAGCAGCAGTGCCCACGGCAGACCGGCCGGCCCGGCGGAACCCTCGGGGTCCCGAGACCGGAGTGTCCCGCGGTGGCTGCCGGTGCCTGTGTTGGTGTCTGCGACGTAGGCTGCAGCAGGTTTTGTGCGGTCCACACGGTGAACCCGGCCAGGGGGGCGGCCAGCAGCAGGACCATGGATGCCGCGGCCGTGCCGCGGATCAGGACCTTCCGTGCCAGCCCGGTACCGGCGGTCCGGTCGGCGGCGTCCAGGAGCCCTTCGGCTCCGATCAGGGCAGCGCCCAGGAACGCGAACGCGGCCGCCGAAACGGCGGGGCCGGGGAACGGCGTGACCAGGACCTCGGCGCTGGCGCCGGAGGCGACATGCCCGGCGAGCCAGCCGCCGGCCAGCATCAGGACGGCCACGGCCCACAGGCCCCGTGCCGTCCGGGTGCGTCCGGCCAGCACAAGCCGGCGCGGCATGAAGAGTGCGGCCAGGGCCAGCAGCAGCACCGGCAGCCCGAACAGCAAGGCCAGCAGCAG
>NZ_KI914938.1:255666-257283 GCF_000520575.1 Arthrobacter sp. I3 | reverse complement strand
GCGGACCCGCCGAAGGCGCTGAGCCCGGTGAGTCCGGCGCCGGCGTCGAAGTTCAGTGGCTGCCCCAGGGCCTGTTGCCACAGTGGGGCGGCGTCGAAACCGAGCGGCAGGCCCGGGTCGGCCAGGAGCGCCCGCGGCCGGTCCAGGACCGAGAAGGCGAAGGGCAGGAACAGTGCCAGGCTGGGCAGGAGCGCCCACCACACCGTGCGGCCGCGCCGGCCCAACAGCACGCCGCAGAGGGCCACGACGGCCATCGACGGCAGCAGCAGCGAGGGCGCCGCGGCGGTGACTACGGCCAGGGCGAGGCCCGCGGCGGCCGCAGCCGTCCACGACGGCGTCCCGTTGACGCCGGGACGGGCGGCCGGCGTGGGGATGAGCCGTCCCTGTCCCGGGGCCGGGACGGCATGGATGCCGCGGCCCGCGGCCGTGCCGGTCGCGCGGAGCAGCGCCAGGACGACCACCGGGATCATGACGTGCGCGACCAAGGCGCCGAGCCGGCCCTGGTTCAGGGACACCTGGAGTGCCGGCGCCGCGGCCCACAGCAGGGCGGCCGCAAGGCGCAGCCTCCGGCGGGCAGTCAGGGCGCCGGCAGCGAACCACGCGCCCAGCGCAGACAGCGGCATGGCGAGGATCAACAACCAGCCCACGCCGCCGTTGGCATCGCCGGCACCGAGCACACCGAGCACCCACAGCAGGTAGCCAAAGGGGTCGCCGTGGCCCGGAAGGCCCGCGCCCAGACTGATCCACCAGGTGGAGGCATGGTTCCAGATTTCGGCGAGGCGCAGTGAGACGGGGATCAGCGCGCCGCCGGAGACGGCCGGGGCCCGGAACAGGCTAAGCAACCCAGTCAGGGAGACCGCCA
Organism: Arthrobacter sp. I3; assembly: GCF_000520575.1. Lineage (NCBI taxonomy): Bacteria > Bacillati > Actinomycetota > Actinomycetes > Micrococcales > Micrococcaceae > Arthrobacter > Arthrobacter sp. I3. Next base: position 256,421 of record NZ_KI914938.1, on the reverse strand, counting down.
GGGTCAGGAGTATGGCCAGCACCGCACCGCTGCCCACCCACCCGCGGTCCGGGGTGGCGATGGCGGCGAAGTCGTCGGTGTTCCCGGTGGGCTGCTCTTCCAGCGGACCGGCACCTGTCAATTCGCTGCCGAAGTCGTCGGCGCCGAGCGCCTCAATCAGGGAGCGCCGGTGCGCCCAGACCTCACGGCGCGGCGTCTGCAGTCCCTTCATGACGGAGCGCCGGATCCGGCGGGTCCGCGCGGCATTGCGGCGTCCGCGGACCACCGCCGCCGGGCGGCCCAGTGCGGCAAAGGTCGCCAGCAGTTGGGAGAACCCGTGCCCCGGGTCCTTGACCGCAATGCTCAGGACGAGTTTGAAGAGGCTGCCCAGGAGGGCGCCGGCCGCGTGCAGCGGGACTTTCCAGCCGGCCGCGTGCTTGAGCCGCAGGTGCACCTGTGCCTTGCGTGCGGCCGTCGCGTTGCCAAGGGCGTGGGGACGGTGCGAGACATGGAACATCCGGGCGCTGGGGACCACCACCACGCGGTGCCCAGCGAGGCGGTTGCGCCAGCAGAAGTCGACGTCGTCGCCGCTTCCGGGCAGGGCCGGATCGAAGCCCCGGAGCTCCTCCCAGATGTCGCGGCGGACCAGCATGCCGGCGGAATTGACGGCAAAGGTATCGCTGCGGCCGTCGTACTGGCCCTGGTCGAGTTCGTCGGCGTCGATCAGCGTCAGCCGCTCGGCCCAGCGGCTCGTGGAGAGCCCGACGTCGATCAGC